>JAJYGU010000014.1 GCA_021784975.1 Planctomycetota bacterium | reverse complement strand
CTGTACAGCATCGAACACCGCGTAAACGTCTCCACAACGAAACGAAAGCCGAGATAAGACTTTGGCAAAGCCCAACGCGACGCACGGAACCAATTGCAGTTCCACCGATCTTGGCTCCGGGGCCGAGCTTTGGCAAGCAGCCGATGCGCTGCTTTACCTACAGTATCAACACAATCAACTTCGCAAACTGAACGCCTATGCCCCTTTCCAAACAACAACTCGGTAGCCTGCTCTGGGAAGCGCGGACACAGGTCTGCGCAGTAAGGTCGAGGATTACAAGGCGTACATCCTTTCGCTGCTGTTTTTCAAGCGGCTCTCAGACAATTACGAGTGGGAGACACAGAACCGAGTCGAACAGTTCCGCGATCAGTACTGCAAAGAGCCCAATGCCAAGCAGCTCGCTCGGCTTCGGGAAGAAGGCCACGCCTTCGTCATTCCGCCAAAGAGTTTTTGGGCGGATGTTCGCAACGCTCCAATGGACGAGAAGAATGAGCGTTTGCATGAAGCAGTCAACGCCATCGCCGAGCGCAATCCCACACTGAAGGGCATTATCAATTCTGTCCGTTGGAACGAATCCGCGCCGGACGGAAGCGGAAAGAAACGTCTCGATCCAGAAGTCGTCGCCACTGCGATCAACTACCTCGACCCCATCCCGCTCGACAATTCCAACGTCACTCCTGACGTGCTTGGCGACGCTTACGAATACCTCATCAAGAAATTCGCGGACGAAAACAAGGCGGGCGCGTCCGCGGGCCAGTTCTACACGCCGCCCGAGGTCCGCGACATCATCGTCCGCTTTATCCAGCCGGAACCCGACCAGACGATGTATGACCCCACTTGCGGGTCGGGTGGATTCTTGATTGATGGCGCGAAATTCGTGACAGGGTCTTGCGGCGATGCCAAGCGACTTCGCTTGTTTGGACAGGAAACGATTTGGAACACTTGGGCTATTGCCAACATTAACATGCTCCTGCATGGCCTCGATGCACAGGTCAAGCAAGGTAACACGATTAAGGCCCCGTGGTTCAAGGCTGAAGAGGACGAATCCCGCATCCGGCAATTCGACCGGGTCGGCGCGAATTTTCCCTTCTCCGAAGAAAACTGGTGGCTCAACGGCACGCCCAAGAAGTGGCCAGAAAAGGTGACAGCCACCAAATCTGGATAATATGAACCGTCTTGGTAGCTATTCTTGGTTCCTGGGTCGCCCACGTGGCCGGAGCGTCCACTCCAGTCCCAATCGCTTGGCTGTGTTTGCAACCCACGCCGGATCGCCGAAGGGACGACCGCGATTGACACATCGCCGCAATGCCTCCAATTCGGCTTCCGACTGCGGCTCGTTCACAATCCGCATCCAATCGGCAGGGCGCGGCAAAGGCCACGCCGAGAGAATCGGAAACGCGGGGTCTTCTCGCTCCGCGCGTCGCAGGCTGGACCAAGGCCACAATTCCGCCCGCTCCACCATGTTCGCCCGCAGCGCATTCCGCTCCACGTAGCGAACCACTTGGTAGAAGTAGTCTTCTGTTTCCACCGGGAAACACTTGTAACGGCCTTGATAGAGATGACCATATCCGATCTCGTGACGATGCTCCTTCCATCGCTTGACGTGCGTGTTGGTCACGTGCTGCATAAACGCCGGCAGGTCGCCATCACGCTCCGGCCAGACCACAAAATGCCAGTGGTTTGACAACAAACAGTACGCGCACAGACGCATCCGGCGAATCCGCAACGATTCCTCCACCACTCGCTCGAACGCCAAAAAGTCCTCGTCCTTGCTGAAAAGCGACCTCCGACCCACACCACGATTGATGACGTGGAAGACCATTCCGCCGGGAGTATTTCGCCTTGATCGTGGCATTCACGGCTTTTCTTACCAAAACATCCCAGTCTTGTCAAATTTGGTGGCTGTCACCTTTTCTCCCTCGCCAAGGGGGGCAGTTTCATTTTCGTCCGACGAAAATCGGGACAGTCCCCAACGCACGCCGGATCGGCGGGCGGCTATCGCACGGCCGGGGAAAGCTAGAGCACGGCCGGGTAGAAGAAACTCAGCGAGGTGGTGAAGGGGAAGGCGCTGTAGAGGCCGTGGGTGAACAGGAGGCTGATCATGTCGTCGAGCTGCAGGATGCGGCTCTTGGGCACCAGCACCACGTCGGAGTCGTCGATCCAGAGGTTGCCCGGCGGGATCGGCTGGTGGCCGCGGAGGGCGGCGTCGATGTTGACCATGGTGGCCATCAGCCGCCAATCGTCGCCGCGGCGGAAGACCACCACCTGCCGCAAGTTGGCCCCCACGTTCCAACCGCCGGCCATGCTCAAGGCCTGCAGCAGCGTGGTGGGGCCGGTCAGTTCGAACCGTCCCGACTGGTGCACCTCGCCTAGGACGTAGACGAACCGCGGGGCCCGCTGCACCAGGACGGGGATGGCCTCGATCCCCTGCACCTCCTGCCGGTAACGTTCGCAGACCTCGGTGCGCAGCTCGGACAGCGTCAGTCCCTGGACCAGCACCGAGCCGATGGCCGGCAGGGAGATGGTGCCTTCGGGGGTGACTCGCACCGCCTGGCTTTGACCGCCGACGCCTGCCCGGCGATCGACCGCTGCCCGCAGGTCTTCCAGCTTGGTATTCACTTTCAGCGGGGTAATGGTGATGGCCGGCAGCTTGTAGAACTTCCTGTACAGATCTTCGACAGTGTCGCGAAGCTGTGGCACGGTCCGGCCGGTGGCGTGGACCTGGCCCAAGAGCCGCAAAGTAATGGTTCCGTCGGGTTGAATGATCAGGTCGCGATTGATTTCGGGATCGGTGAACGACTCCACCCGGATTTCGTCGCCGACGTTGAGCTTGTAGGGGGTGGGCGTTTCCTCGCGGGTCAGCCGGTAGATGAAGTCGAGTTGATCGTCGACGCGGATGCGGTACTCGCAGACGTGGGGCAGCCGATAGTGGCCGACATATTCGCCTTGGGCATAGGCCTGCCAGGCGATCACGCGGGCCCTCTCCCAACAGTGGTGGCGGGGATCGGCCGTGCCGCCGTCCACCCCGCAGATATTGTAGGGGGCGGCCGGACCCAAGGCCTGGCAGAGGAGCACGGGATGTTGCTCTGCCGGGCGAATCGAAGGGGACAGGCACATTTTTCCGCCTTCAGACGTGTGCAAGGGACGTGGCAAAACAGGCGGAAAAATGAGCCAGTCCCCGTCTCGTGCAGATGCGGCGGGCGCGGCTAGGGCGTGGGGCGTGGGGCGGAGGGCGGGGGGCGTGCTCGGCAGCGCAACGTTCTGCTTGTCGAGGCAAGATGGTTGGACTTCAAGCAGTGGAGCGGACGAGACGTCCTCGGCCGGAAGCCGCGAAACCGCCAGGGCAGACATCGCGCCCGCCAAAACCAGCCGTGTCAGCACGCGCGCAGAGGGGGACAGTCCCATTTTTGTGGCCGAGCAGCATGCGCCGCAGGGTCGCCACACAAATCGGGACAGTCTCCGGCGGGCAGCCATCGGCGCCGGCCAGAACCAACGTCGCTGCCGATCATCGAGGCCCATCATGCATCACCTTCGTGTCTCTTGGGGCGTGCCGGGAAGCCAGCCCACGCTCGGCGACGTGGCGGCTGCCGGCGAGTGAGGACTCCGCGGTGCGGCGGGCGTCGCCGGTTGGGCGGCCACAGCCGGCGTGGCCGGCGCGATGGCCGCCGGGCTACTGGGGGCGTTGGTGGAGGTCTGTGCAAAGGCGGCCGGATCGAGCCATTGGACTTGGGGGCGACTGCCGGCCGGCGCGGCACGGCCCTGGGCCATCTCGGCCTGGTAGGTCTGCCCGGCCCGCTGGGCGGCTTGGGCCGCCAAGGCAGCCGCTCCGAGCTGTCGATACACGACCGACAGGTTGTGCCAGCCGGCCGACTGCGGGTGCAGCGCCAGCCCGTATTCGAGCACCGCCCGGGCATCGGCATAACGTGCGTAGCGGGCCAGCAAGACGCCCAGATCGTTGGCCGCCAGGAAGTTGCCCGGGTAGACCAGCAGGGCGGCTTGATAATAGACCATGGCCTTCGGCTCGGGGGCCAGGATGTGAATCGCCTTGTTGTTGGTCAAGGAGGCGTGCAGTTTCCCCAGGCCGTGCAGGGCCATCGAACCGGCCACCTCATGTCCGGCAGCGGCGGCGAACTGCTCCTGGGCGAAGGTGAAATAGCACTTCAGGGCCGCCAGCGGCGTCAGCCGGCCGGCGCGGTCTTTCAGCACCGGCGTGGTGTGGGTCTGAAGGATGCCGGGCAGGTCCCTATCGGCTTCGAGGCCCTCCTGGCGCGGGAGAAAATCGTCGGCCTCTTTCATGGCCGTGCAGGCCGCCGCCAGGGCACGCGAATGGAAGGTGGTGTTGTGTTCGGTGTCCAGGCCTTCGGCAAGCAACTGGAGGGCGGAGAGGAACTCGGCCCGGGCGGCGAACGGGGCGCCGCGTTCGGCCAGCTCGCAGCCGTGCCGGGTGTGCCGATCGGCCTCCTGGGCAACCCGCTCCAACTGCTCGGATCGGGCGGCCTCGGCGTCGGCCGTCGGCAACGGAGAAGCGGTCCCAAACCCGCCCGGCGCGGGGGGCGCGGGCCTTGCCGCTGCCGTAGCGATTGTCGTCGGGGCCGTGACCGGAGCGAGCACCTCGACCGGCGACATCCATTCCGATAAGGCGGCCTTGTCCGGCTGGGTGTCTGCCTGCGGACGGGCCTGGGCTGCCGGCAGCATGCCCGTGGCCGAGGCACGATCGGCGTCGGCCGCCGAGGACCGGGAGGCGAGGCCCAGTGCCGTTGCCGCCGCTACAACCGCTACGATTAGCCTGGAGGGCATCATGATCCGGTGAGCATGCATGGTTGGGTCATAGTCCGGGGCCGGTACCGAGTTTTGTGTCCAAGGGTGCGCAGAAGCGGGCAGTTCCCGAGGAACGGCTGACTGCTCCTTGTGTGACCGATCGGCCGAATTTTCCGGCGGCGCTGAGCGAAAACCGCCGGCGCCGGTTATGACGGCCAGAAGCCGCCGGCACAGCCCGCACAACCGTTTCTGCTCGCATAAACCGGGATTATTCACCGCCGCATCGTAAGGCGAAGCGTAAGCGAGGACGGCCACAAGACTTAGCGGCCGTCCGTTAATAAGTTCCACTTTCGCCAAGGGGACAGTCCCATTTTCGTCGGACGAAAATTGGGACAGTCCCCAACTTGTTCTTGGACGGCCGCTTAGCCGCGCGGACGCCGCGGGTTGCGATGACGCAGCCGGCGTCCCTCGGGGCTACTTACGCGGCGCGGGTGGCGCGGCGGACTTGGCCGCCTTCCTTCGCGCCCACTGCATTTTCGCGGCCCCAATGACCGCCAGGAACAGCAGCGAGCCGACCACGCCGGCCACTACCTCTTGAAGATTGACGGTGATCGATCCCAGGACGCCGAGTTTGATATCCAGGATCTTGAAGAGGAACCCGCCAATCAATGCGCCGATCAGACCGACGCCGAGGTTGACCAGATGGCCGAAGCCCTGCTTGCGGCGCTTCACCAACATACCGGCCAACGTACCCGCCAGGGCGCCGACAATGAGCCAGGTAATCACTTCACCGGAAGAGATATGCATATGCATCCACCGGTCTCCCTTGCCATGTGATGGAACCCCCGCAGTCATCTTGATGAGCGGCAGGCAGCCTGTCAAGCCACCAGTTGCGTGACCAGCGACGCCAACAGCAGGGCGGCCGTTTCCACGCGGAGGATCCGCGGCCCCAGATCGACGGTATGCCAGCCGGCGGCCACGGCCAGCGATACCTCGGCCGAGGAGAGGCCTCCTTCCGGCCCCACGGCCAGCCAATACTGCTCTGACGGGCCGTCAGTCGCGAACAACGGGACGCCCTTGTGGAAGCCTTTGGGCTGGGCAAGCCACCGACCGGACGTGGTCGGGGCCCGTTGCAGGTAATCGAGCCAGGAATGAGGCTCTCCGACGGCCATCAGCCGGTTGCGGCCGCATTGCTTGGAGGCCTCGATCACCGCCCGACGGAGCCGAGCGATCGCCTGTTGAACCGGCTGGGCCACGCCCCGTTGGGTCCACAGGGGCACCAGCCGCGTCACCCCCAGCTCCACCGCCTTCTCGACCAGCCATCTCTGACGGTCGCCTTTGGGGACGGCGACGCCGAGAGTCACCGCGAAAGGAAGCTCCCGATCGACCTCTTCCCGGGCAAGGACGTCCAGTTCGACCTGGTCGCGGCCGACCCGTTCCACCACGGCGGGAAACTCCGCCCCGCCGCCATCGAACAGCACGATGCGCAGCCCGCGAACGGCCCGCATGACGTGAATCAAGTGGTGCGCTTCGGGCCCGGCCAGCAACGCTGGTCCAACCGATAACGGGGAGTCGCTGAAGTAGCGGTTGGACATGGATTGTCAGCTCGGGTTCAAGTTGTCGCATGGATTTTACCGAATCTACAAGATATACGGGAGGTCGGATGGCGATGTATCAGTCGCATTGGGGGTTGCACAAGTCGCCGTTCTTGGGCTGCGTGGCGGCGGAGTTCTTCTACGCCGGCCCGACCCACGAGGAGGCCCTTGCCCGGCTGCAATTCCTGGTCGACCAGCGGCGGCGGCTGGGAGTCCTCTTGGGACCCTCGGGCAGCGGCAAGTCGTGGTTATTGGAACTGTTTGGGCATCAGCTTCAGCAAGGTCGGCGTCCGGTTGCCAGGCTCAGTCTGCTGGGCGTCGAGCCCGACGAGTTCCTTTGGCAACTGGCGACCGCCTGGGGACTGAATCCGGCGACGGCCGCGACGACGGGCAGGCTTTGGCGGCTGTTGACCGACCGTTTGCGCGAGTTCTGCTATCAGCAACTAGAAACGGTGGCCTTGTTCGACGACGTCGACCAGGCGGACGCCGAGGTGCTGATCCAGGTCGCCCGGCTGGCGCGCTGCCAGGCGGCGCCGGAGTTGCGGCTGACGCTGGTCTTGGCCGGCCGGCCCGAAGGGATGCGCAAGCTCGACCCGCACTTGCTCGATTTGGTGGAGCTGCGGATCGAGGTCGAGCCTTGGGAGCCGGCCGACACGCAGCAGTTCTTAATCAGTTCGTTGGCGCGGGCAGGCCGGAAGGCGCCGGTGTTTGCCGAGCCGGCGGTGACCAAGCTGCACGAATTGACGCATGGCATCCCGCGGCGGGTCTCGCAACTGGCCGATCTGGCCCTGCTGGCCGGGGCCGGCCAGAACTTGCAGCACATCGACGCCGGCCTGGTCGAGGCAGCCTACCAAGAGTTGGGCGGAGTGGCCTAGTGTGAACGCTATGTTGCCGCAAGGCCGCATGCTCATCATCACCGATGGGCACAACGATCTGCACACCGCCAAAACGGCCATTTGCCTGGTCCGCTATCGGCCGCAGCAAGTGGTAGCCGTCCTGGATCGGCAATCGGCCGGCAAGACCTGCCAAGAGGTCTTCGGCGTCGGCGGGCGAATCCCGTTCGTGGCTTCACTGGCGGACGCTCCGGAGGCGGATAGGCTGGTGATCGGCATTGCCCCGCCCGGCGGCAAGGTCCCGCGGCACTGGCGGCCGATCATCCTCGAAGCCATCGCCCGGAAAATGACTATCGTCTCCGGCCTGCACGATCTGCTGCGCGACGATGCCGAGTTCCGCCAGTCGGCCGCTGAACAGGGCGTGCGGCTGATCGATGTCCGCGACAATGACGAGCACGACGTGGCCAATCGCTTGGGCATTCGGGAAGATTGCCTGCGGATTCACACCATCGCCAACGACTGTAGCTGCGGCAAGATGGTCGCCAGCGTGGAGCTGTCCGAGGGTTTGAAGCGGGCCGGGGTGGACGCGGCCTTTGTGGCCACCGGTCAAACCGGCATCCTGGTAGCCGGCGGCGGCTGCCCGATCGACCGGGTGATTTCCGATTTCGTGGCCGGGGCGGCCGAGAAGCTGGTGTTGGCCAACCAGCAGCACCAGGTGATCGTGGTGGAAGGACAAGGGAGCCTGTTTCATCCGCGTTATTCGTGCGTTACCTTGGGATTGCTGCACGGGCTGATGCCCCACGGCCTGGTCCTGTGCTATGAAATGGGCCGCACGACCATCTTCGGCATGGAGAGCATCCCATTGCCGCCGCTGGAAAAGGTGGTTGAATACTATGAGACGTCGGCCAATATCATGCACCCTTGCCGGGTGATCGGGGTGGCGGTCAACGGTCAAAGGTTTTCCGACGAGGCGGTGGCGGCGGAATGCCAGCAAGTCGGGCGGCGGCTCGGTCTGCCCGCCTGCGACGTCATCCGTCACGGCCCGGAAAAGCTGGTGGAGGCGGTGCTGGGGCTAAAGAAGCAGTTGCGATTCAGATGAAACTCACCCTCCATCGCTTTGAGCTTCCGCTGAAGCACCCCTTCACGATCGCACGCGGAACTACCAGCGTTCAGCGGCTGGTGGTGGTCGCATTGGAGCAGGACGGGCAGGTGGGCTACGGGGAGACACCGGAGACTGCATACTACCAGGCAAGCACTCAAAGTATCACCGAGGCGATCGAGCGGGTGCGGGGGCAGATCGAGGCCAGCGTGCTCGGCGAGCCTGCCGTGCTTTGGGATGACCTTTATCCGAAGCTGGTCGACGCGCGATTTGCCCTCTGCGCCATCGACATGGCGGCCCACGATCTCTGGGGCAAGCTCCGCGGCGCGGCGGTATGGAAGCTGTGGGGTCTCGGTCTGGAGAACCTGCCACTGACCGACATCACTATTGGCATCGACACCGTCGAAGTGATGGTTGAAAAGCTCCACGAGTTTCCCAATTGGCCGATCTACAAGATCAAGTTAGGCACGTCGCGCGATCTGGAGATCGTGCGGACCTTGCGGCGGCACACCCGGGCCGTGTTCCGCGTCGATGCGAATTGTGCCTGGGGCGTGGACGAAGCGATTGCCAAGGCGGCGGCGCTCAAACCACTCGGGGTAGAGTTCCTCGAACAGCCGCTTCCGCCGGACGACTGGGAAGGCATGCGCCGCCTCTACCGCGAGTCGGCCCTGCCGATCATCGCCGACGAGAGTTGCCGCATCGAGGCCGATGTGGACCACTGCGCCAAGTGCTTTCACGGCGTCAATATCAAGCTCATCAAGTGCGGCGGGCTCACGCCGGCCCGGCGAATGATCGCCCGCGCGCGGCAGCTTGGGCTGCGGACCATGGTAGGCTGCATGACCGAGTCGACGGTGAGCATTTCAGCCATCGCCCAATTGCTGCCGCTGTTGGATTACGTCGACATGGACGGTGCATTGCTATTGGCGGGCGACCTCGCCAGCGGCGTGCGGATTGAACAGGGCCGAGTCATCTATCCCCACGAAAACGGCTGCGGGGTGCGGTTGCTGCGCGCGTAAATGGCTGTTCAAGGACAACTGTGTGCGGCAAGAATTCCTGGCGGAATGGTAAACCAATGAATTCTCCGGCCCGCACCGATGGACGGAACGTGCAGCCAGAGTGCCGCCAGGAGACAGAGACACCTTTGCGACCGCGTAGCGGTCACCTTCGAATAGCGCGGGTGGAGCGCAGCGCAACCCGCGGTCTCGGATTCGTGTGCTTTGCGGCCCACTGGCAATGCGGCACCCGGCCCTATTCAGCACCGGCATCCTATTGATTGGCGGCGGCTTCGGCGATTCTTACTTCTTCGGTCGTCGCCAGGGGCAACGAAATCGGCCAGTAGCGTAACCGAGTCATTACGCAGTGCGGCGCCGAATCCGAGGATAGGCTGGATCCTTCGCTACGCTCAGCGGCCGTCCAGCAACAACTTCCACTTTCGCCAAGGGGACAGTCCCATTTTTGTCGGACGAAAATTGGGACAGTCCCCAACTTGTTTTTGGACGGCCGCTCAGAATGACTCCGACGGGGGGGCGTCCCTCATAGCGGGATCTGTTGGATCTCCAGCGAGGGCAGATCGACCACCGCCAGCGAGGGCTGGGTGGTGTGTGAGACGGCGCCTGGGTTGAGCACCAGGGTATCGCCCTCTTTGGCCTGGCTGAAGGCGTGGGTATGGCCGTGGCACACCAGATCGTAATGCCCGCTATGGATGGTGTGCCGCAGCAGGCGGAGGTCGTGGCCGTGCAGGAAGGCGATGCGGCGGCCTTCGACTTCAAGCACTCCCACTGGTTCGTGGAGGGCGTGGGCGGGCTCGTGGATGGCCTCGCGGAGCCCGCTGGGATCGTCGATATTGCCGCGGACGAAATGGGTCTTCAGGCCGTGCAGCAGGGGGACAACTTCGCTTCCGACATCGCCGCAATGGATGATAATTTCGACGCCGTGACGATGGAGGATTCGGA
>JAJYGU010000031.1 GCA_021784975.1 Planctomycetota bacterium | reverse complement strand
GCCGAGGATGGTGCTCGGGTCGTAGCCCGCCGCCGCTGCTGCGACGCGATTGGCGTAGAGGACCTCGCCCGCCTGATTGGCAATGAAGATGATGTCGGTCGAAGATTCGGTCAGGGTGCGGTAGCGCCGCCGGCTTTCGCGCAAGGCGGCCTCGACCCGCTTGCCCCGAGTGATGCCGATGTTCACGCCCAGAATGCCCCGGATGTGGCCATCGGCGACGATGGGAGCGACCACCTTGCGGTAGATGTGGACCTTGCCTTTGACTTGAAGTTCGATCTCCTCCTTGACCTTCTCGCCGGCAAAAGCCCGCTGATAACTGTACAACCAACGGGCCAGGTCCTTCTCGGTCTCGGCCACTTGCTCGGGGCGCTTCCCGAGGACATCCCCCCAGTGCTTCCTACTGGCAGAGTTCTGGAGCGCATACCGCCCGTCGAGGCCAAGAACCCAAAAGTCGAACGGCAGGCTCTCGATGGCCGCCTCCAGAATGGCCTGGCTGGCCGGCATAACTATCGCCTTGCGGCCGGGTTCGGCCGCTTCGAAACGAGGAGGGGCGGGCTTGGAGGCCTCCAGCGCAGCCACTCGCTGCCGCAATTCGGCCAGCTCCTCGATGAGCTGGTCCTTCGTTTTTTCGTGGTCGTCCATAGAGATGCGAGAGCGGGGATTTGAACCCCGACCCCTTTCGGGACTGGATCCTAAGTCCAGCGCGTCTGCCAATTCCGCCACTCTCGCGAAGGTGTTACGCATCACTAGTTTGCGGCACGTTTTCACCGTCGTCAAGGGGCGACTTCTGGGCGCCCGCTTGTCGGTCGCAAGAATCGCTCGTTGGGTCACTATAATACACGGCGCCCGGCTTTGCGCGGCCCTGGGAGGGAGCAATGCCGTCCGACGAACAATGGACTCGATTGTGCCTCGACGACCATGCCGAGGCGTTTCACCACCTCGTCCAGCAGCACGAATTGCCCCTGATCAGGTCTCGATTGCCACCGCCGCCCCTTGGCGGTCAGCCGAGACGTAGGCGCTATAGATGGTGGCAATGGCGTCGGCGGCCAGTTGGCTGTCGCTCTGGTTCGGCTCGCCGTAGGCGATGGTGCGATAAAAGGCCTCGATCTCCTGCGGGTAGCCGGTGAACCAGTCCTCGTCGGGCGAGGTGCAGGCCCAGCCCTGTTTGGTGCCGATCTTCTCGACCACGTACACGTCGGCGAAGTTCTTCTCCACCGGATTGTAGGTCTGCATGGCCGTGTTCGGGTTGATGTGGCAGAGGGTGCGGTGGTTGTTGGCGCAGACCTCGAGCCAGTTGTGGATGCCGCCCAACACGATGTCGGAGGCCACCACGTCGGCCAGCGTGCCGTCGTCAAACTCGACGTGCATGAGCGAAAAGTCCTCGATATCGTAGTACGATGAGCGGATGTGGCCCTCGTCGCGGAAATCGGAGAGCCGCGTGAGTGCGTGCGTCCGGGCCGACACGGTTTGGGGGCGGATCGGCCGGCCGTGGCGGGCGCGGCCTTCAACCCGCTTCAGGTACAGGGCGGCGGTCAGCGGGTGGCAGCCCTTGCCGATCAGCACGCCGCCGCCGCAGCGGGCCGCGTAGGCATAGTCGGCCGAATGCGAGCCGCTATGGGCCTCTTCGCCGTGGATCCATAGGATCTGCCCGCCGGTCTTCTCCAGGATCTCACGTTCCTTTTGCACGGCAGGCGCATAGATCCAGTTCTCGGCATAAAGCAACCGGCCGCGGCTTTGGCGCTCCGCCTCCAGGAGCCGCCCGACGCTGGCCATGGCCTCCTTTCGGGCGAGTTCCTTGTCGGCCCGCTGCCAATGGAAGTCGGGGGAATCGTCGCCAAAGTAGCCGGTAAGCGGCTTTTCGCAGATCACGAACTTGTCGCGCCGCAGCCCGGCCAATGAGATCGGCTCATGGAATTTCGGCGGCACGCAGACATGGATCGCATCGACCTCGTCCACTAGGGCGTCGAGCGAATCGAAACAGCGAATGTCGCGATCTTGGGCGAAGGCCGCGGCGTGGGCCGCGGTGGCCGAGTACACCCCGATCACCTCGACGTTCGTCCCATGGACCTTTTGCAGGGCTTCAAAGTGAAAGGCGGCCGAAAAGCCCGAGCCGATAATGCCGGTGCGAATGGTTTTCTTGTGCATTTGTTACTCTGCGTTTCACATTTTTCAGTTTGCATTCTGAACTCGGGCGACGCGGTTGCAGACAAGCTTTACGAGACTTACAAGATTACTCAGGGCAAGTCCGTGACTACGGCTGCCTCATCCTGTCAATCCTGTCAATCCCCCTCACCCCGGCCCTCTCCCGGAGGGAGAGGGGGACCAAGGTCCCACACTGCGGGCAAACCGTACGGTTTGCGGCGGGGGCGGTCGAGCAACTGGTTGGCCTCGGCATCATCGGGAAAGGCCTCCGCGACAGGGTCCCAGCGGAGCCGGCGGCCAGACCAGCGGGCGATGTTGCCCAAATGACACACGGTGGCCGAGCGATGGCCGATCTCCACGTCGGCGACCGGCTTGGCCCGGGTCTTGATGCACTCCAGCCAGTTGCGCATGTGAGCCATCTCGGCGTTGCGTCCGCGATGGAGACCGGCGGTGATTTCCTCGGCGATCCCCTTCGGGTTTGATTTCACATTGTCGCGCGAGAGGTCGATCTTGCCCTTTTCACCGAGGAAGACCGCGCCTCCCTCCCGCCCTGTGGTCAGTTTCATCACGATCCCGCAGGCGTAGCGGAAGAAGACCGTCGGCACGCTGCACAACCGGTCGCCGCGGTCGAGGGACTCAGGGGCCGAGTAGGTCGGCGGATCGAACCGCGGCCCCTCGGTCCAGACTTCGACCGGCCCGCTGTCATCCATCCCCAGCGCCCATTGCACCTGGTCAAGCCCGTGCGCGCCCCAGCCGGTCATTTCCCCACCGGAATACGGCCGGAAGGAGATCCAGCCCGGCCGCCCGCGCGGCGCATAGAGATCGGCGTTGTAGGAAACCAGCGGCGTGGGCCCGCACCACCGGTTCCAATCAAGCCCCGCGGGCACCGGTTGAGCGGGCAAGGCGCATTGCCAGGGGCTCGGGTAATTGTGGGCAACAACTTCCGTGATCTTGCCGAGCTTGCCTTCGCGAACGTAGGCGCAGGCGGCGCGGTTGACAGCCATGGACCGCTGTTGGCTGCCCACCTGGAAGATCCGCTGGTACTTCCGCGCGGCGGCCACCATCTGCCGGCCCTCATGGATCGTCAGCGAAAGCGGTTTTTCGGCATACACGTCCTTTCCGGATTGGCAGCAGTGGATGCAGACGATCGCCCGCCAATGGTCGGGCGTGGCGGTGATGACGGCGTCGATGTCCTTGCGGTCCAGCAGCTCGCGGTAGTTCTGGCAGGCGTGGCCACCGTATTTCTTGGCGATTTGCTTCGCCCGCGGCAGGTTCACGTCGGCCACGGCCACAAAGTGGACTAGCTTCGAGGCCACCGCTCGGGCCAGGTCGCCGCTTCCTTGCCGGCCGATGCCGATGCCGGCCAAACCGATGCGGTCGTTAGCGCCGGGCAGGCCGCCGGCGGCCAGCACGCCGCCGGGAATCAGGTACGGCGCCGCCGCCGCGGCCGCCCACCTGCCGCCTTGTCGCAAGAACTGCCGCCGCGACGCCTTTTGAGAAGAAGCTTTCGTCATTGCTGAGGTCTCCCGGAAGGAACCGGCTGCGTTTCGGCAACCGCGGAGCAAAGAGCGTTGAGGTTTTCGCTGGACACATCCGGCGGCACCCCGCCGCCGCAAGAGACAATGATCCGACGATGATCCTCCCACGAGTCTAACATAGCGGACGTGCTTTGGCGAACGTCGGCTGGGCTGCCCTGGGCGAGCACGTCGCGGGGCGGGATGTTGCCCAGCAGGACCACCGACGGTCCGGCCGCCGCCCGGACTTCCGACATGTCGTGGTCGAACGAGAAGTTAAAGAGGTTCACCCCCATTGAAGCGAGGTGTCGGGCCGTGACCATGCCGAAGGCGTCGTTGTGTAGGAAACGGACCCGCACCTCCCGCGAGCCGTAAATCGGCTTCAAGTAAGGCAGGGCAAACTGCCGGAAGTCATCCTCGCGGAGAAAGCCCATGAGATCGTCTAGCAGAAAGATGCCGTCGATGGAATCGAAGGTGTCGGCCTGGTAGCCGATCCAGTCGATCAGAAAATCGGTGATGATCGTCAGCAGCCGATGGGTCTCCTCGGGCTGCGTCTTGATGCCCAGCAGGAACTCGCTATGGCCAAGAAGGTGCGAGGCGATGTTCAGCGGGCCGCGGGCAGTGGCGAAGCGAATACGGTGCCCGGCCGCCTCGATAGCCGCGCGGCAGTGTTGCAACCGGCGGATCACGAACGGCAGCAGGCCGTCGGTACGGCAATTGGGCTTCTTGATGTGCCGAATGTCGCGGTGGTCGTAGAGCGATTTCTCCACGGCGGGAAAGGCGTTCTCCCGCCAAACGCACTTGGCGCCGAAGGCCGAAGGCTCGGTGCACATTCCGTATTCGGCCCAAAAGCCGGGCAGGAAGAGGATATCCGCGAACCGCCGAACCGCCTTCAAATTGGTTTCCAGCCAAGCCTGGTCATCGGCGAAGTAGTTGAACATGGAAATGCCCGCCCAGCCCGGCAGCCAGGGGCTATCGACGATCAGCCCTACCGGCAGTGGCTCGATCAAGTCGCCGCCGATCACCCGCAACAGGTTGTGCCATTGAGGATCGGTCATGGGGCAGGGTGGCGAGCGGGAAGAAACCGGAGCGGTCGGAGGCTGGCTGTTTTTCGCCATTATCAGGGCGCGAGCGCATCGGAGTCAATCCATTCACAGCTTCACGTACGTCACCTGCTTGGCTGCCCGCGACAGCCAGCGGCGGTGGGCGGCGGGGACGGCGGCGTCGGTGAGTATCAGGTCAAAGTCCTGCAGGCCGGCGAACCGCGAAAACGAAGGCTTGCCAATCTTGCTGTGGTCGGCCACCAGGATCGAACAGGCCCCGGCGGCCAGCACCGCCTGGCAGACCCGCGAGATGTCGACGGCGGTGGTGAAGGCCCCGTCGCGGGTCACGCCGTCGGCCCCCACGATCGCATAGTCGACGTGGAACTGCTTGAGGTTCTGTTCGATCAACCAGCCGGTCAGGTCGGGACTGCCAGTGCGGCAGACGCCGCCCAAGAGCACCAGGGCCAGCGGTTCGTGGGTGTAGAGCACCGAGGCGATGGCCAGCGACGAAGTGAGCACCGTCAATCCCTCGATGCCGGCAATCGCCTTGGCCACCTCCAGGGTAGTGGTGCCGCTGTCGAGGGCCACCGTGCTGCCGGGCCGAATCAGGGAGGCCAGGTGGCGGGCGATTGCCCGCTTCTCCGCAGCGTGGCGCTGCTCGCGTTCCAGAAAGGTGAACTCGACCACCCGCGGCTTGGCCAGGATCGCGCCGCCGTGGGTCCGGGTGACGCAGCCGGCTCGTTCGATGAGCATCAAGTCGCGGCGGATGGTCATCAGGCTGACCTGAAACTGCTTGGCCAGCGCCTGGACCGAGGCCCCGTCGTGCGCCCGTAGGTAGTCGACGATTTGATCGTGGCGTAGGTTCATCCGCAGAGGTTTCCCCTGCACGTGCGGTTGAAGGGGAGAGGCACCTTCGTCGGCCACCAGGCCAAAACGGGGAACGCTCATCTTCGCTAATTGCCGCTCATTAGATCCCACTTCGCATTAGCGTAGATCAGCGGCGATCAGTGTTCCCGATCCCTTGCGGCCGGAGGGGGCAGGCCCGGTTGAATGGTTATCCGCCGCCGGGTCCCCTTCCACTCGCCTGGCTTCCTTGTTATTATAACGATCATAATCGAACAAGTTCAACCATGGGCGAATCCAGACCACTCATGGAACACAGGCTTTTGGTCACCGGCTACGGCGGGTTCGTGGCCGGGAGTGTGGTGTGGCAGGCCCTTGGCGGCGGGCGATGGGACGTGCATGCCCTGTCGTTGCTGGAAGGGCCGCAGGAGCGGGAGCGTTTCCACTGCCGCCAGTTCGATCTGTGCGATGAGGCGGCGCTGGAGGCCGCGTTTGCCGAGATTGCTCCGGCGGCCGTGATCCATGCGGCCGCCTTGGCCGACATCGACTTCTGTCAGAGCAACCAGCAGTCGGCCCGGCGGGTGAACGTGGGCGTGACCGCCCAGTTGGCCCGGTTGTGCAGCCGCTCGGGCGCCAAGCTGATCCTCTGTTCGACCGACTCGGTCTTCGATGGCGTCAAGGGCATGTATACCGAGGACGATCCGCCGCGAGCGTTGAACTTCTACGCGGAAACCAAAGTAGAGGCCGAAGGCGTGGTGCGCGGGGCGGTCCCCAACGGCGTTGTCACGCGGCTGGGATTGGTGATGGGACTGCCCGTACTCGGGGCCGGCAATTCGTTCCTGGCGCGGATGCAGGAGTCGCTGAAGCGCGGGCAAGCGGTGAAGTTTCCGGCCAATGAGATTCGCACGCCGATCGACGTGATTACTTTGGGCCGGGCGCTGCTGGAGCTTGCCGAGAACACCTTTAGCGGCACAATCCACCTGGCCGGTTCAACGCGGATCAACCGTTACGAGATGGCCTGTTTTCTGGCCGGGCGGCTGGGCTACCGGCCGGAGTTGGTGGGGGCCACCGATTCCAATGCCATCGCCGGGCGGGCCCCGCGGCCCAACGACGCCTCGCTGGACAACGCCCAGGCCCGCCGAGTGCTGGCCACCCCGATGTTGACGCTTTCCGACGGTCTGGACCTCGTATTGCGGATGAAGGAATTGCAGCAAGGAGGTCAGGCACCCCGTGCCTGACCTCGGCGCCGGGGATCGTGTCAGGTACGGGGTACCAGACCTGCCTAATTATCTTGCGAATGAAGGAGTTGCAGCAAAATGCCTGAGCTCAAATACGACCTGCAAATCAAGTTCGGCAGCGAGTACGGCGAGGAAGAGAAGGCGGCTATGCTCGACGTGCTGGCCCACGGCGCCCCGACCAGCGGAGACGCCTGCGTGGCCTTCGAGAAGGCCTTCGCCGAGTATTGCGGGGTCAAGTACGCCCGCTGCACCTCCAACGGCACCGCCTCGCTGTTCCTCTCGATGTTGGGCATCGGCATCGGTCCGGGCGATTGGGTGATCACCACGCCGTTGACCTGGATCGCCACGGCGGCCGCGGCCGTGGTGCTGGGGGCCCGAATCGATTTTGTCGACGTCGATCCCGAGACCTACAATATCGATCCGCGCCGCATCGCGGAAGCCGTCCGCCCGCATACCAAGGCCATCGTGCCGGTCCACATGTACGGGCAGTGCTGCGACATGGAGCCGATCTTGGCCATTGCCCGAAAGTACCGCCTGCACGTAATCGAGGATGCCTGCCACACCGTCGGCGGCCAGTACCGCGGCCGCAAGGCCGGCTCGATGGGCACCACCGGCTGCTTCAGCTTCCACGAGCAGAAGAACATGTCGACGCTGGGCGAAGGCGGCATGGTGGTCACCGACGATGCCGCCGTGATGGAGCGGATGGCCCTCTACCGCTCGCACTGCACCCGCGTCTACGGCCAGAGCACCAAGTACTGCAGCCTCGACGAAGAACGTTTTCCGCAGGGTAAGCGGTTTTGGTTTCAGGACTTCGACGACTGCGGCTACAACTACCGCATGACCGACGTGCAGGCGGCGGTGGGGCTGGTGCAGTTGCGGAAGCTCGACGCGTTGAACCATCGCCGCATCGACAATGCCGCTTACCTCACGGCGGGGCTGAAGGACGTGCCGGGGCTGAAACTGCCCAGTGTCGCCGAGGGCAACAAGCACGTCTTCCATCTTTATCCAGTGCTGATCGACCCGGCCGCCTTCGGCCGCAGCAAGGACGATTTCGTCTACGACATGCTCCACCAGCGCGGCATCAAGGTCGGCACCCACTACATCCCGCTCCATTGGACCACGGCCTTCCAATCGCGGGGTTACCAGAAAGGGATGTTCCCGGTGGCCGATCGGCTGGGCGAGAGCATCGTTACCCTGCCGATCAACCCCCGGCAGACCCGCCAGGCCCTCGACTACCTGATCGAGAGCGTGCGGGCGATGTACCGTGGGTAGAACGGCTGCGGAAAGCGAAATATGCTCTCGGAATTGCTGAGCTCGGTACGGCTGGGGCTGTTGGATTGTATCATCCTGCTGGCCTACCTGGTGGTCGTCGCCGCGATCGGCTTTTACGTGGCCCGGCGGGAGAAGAAGACCACCGAAGAGTATTTTCTGGCCGGTTTCAACCTCCCCTGGTACGCCATCGGCTTGTCGATGGTGGCCGCCAGCATCAGCACCGAGCAGTTCATCGGCGAGGTGGGCTACGCCTACACCTTCGGGCTGGCGGTGGCCAACTGGGAGTGGCTCAACTTCATCGCCCTGTCGGTGTTGATCTGGATCTTCATTCCCTTCTACATCCGCGGCAAAGTGACCACCATGCCCGAGTTCCTCGAGCGTCGCTACGGCCGGACGCCGCGGACCATCTTCGCCTGGCTCACGGTGGTCAGCTACATGATCGTCAACTTGCCGCTGGTCCTTTACGGCGGCGGGGTGGCCTTGAACTACATTTTCGGCACGCCCATCTTTATCGCGGCCGTGCTGTTGGCCCTGTTGACCGGCGCATACACGGTTTACGGCGGGCTGTCGAGCGTGGTCTGGACCGACGTGTTCCAGTGCGTGTTGCTGCTGATGGGCGGACTGCTGATCTTCTTTCTCGGACTGCACCACGTCGGTTGGGACCAAATCCGCTCCAGCGGCGACCGGGCGCACCTGATCCTGCCCGCCGCCAATCCCGAGCTCCCCTGGACCGCCATGGTGGCGGTTGCCCTGAGCACCAACATCTGGTATTTCTGCACGAACCAATACATCAATCAGCGCTGCTTGGCGGCCCGCGACGAGTGGCATGCCAAGATGGGAGTGGTGCTTTGCGGCTTTCTGGGCGTGCTGTTGGGCCTGTCGGTGGCCATCCCCGGCATGATCGCCCACGCCATTGAGCCCCATCTGAAGGATCCCAATCAGGCGTATCCGTTTCTGGTGACCACGCTCTTGCCGCCCGCCCTGCGGGGCATCATCCTGGCCGCCCTGGTGAGCGCCATCATGTCGACCATCTCCGCCTTGGTGAACTCCACCGCG
The DNA here is from genome assembly GCA_021784975.1 of Planctomycetota bacterium. Taxonomy (GTDB): domain Bacteria; phylum Planctomycetota; class Planctomycetia; order Pirellulales; family Thermoguttaceae; genus JAJYGU01. The sequence continues at coordinate 1,139 of JAJYGU010000031.1, read as the reverse complement.
ACCGTCTTCACCATCGACGTCTTCCGCCCCCTGTTCGGCCGCAATATGTCGGAAGCGCGGCTGATCAACGTGGGCCGCTGGTGCGGGACGATCACTCTGGTCGTAGGTGTGGTGTGCGTGCCGGTGGTAGGCAGGTGGCAGCACATCTTCAAGTATTGCCAGGAGATCTGGGTGCTGCTGGCCGGGCCCACCGTGGCCGTGTTTCTGGTCGGGGTGTTCTGGCGACGGGCCAGCAACACGGCCGCCACCGTAACCTTGCTGTTGTCGTTTCCGTTGACGGCCGTGCCTTTTGTGCAGAAGTTTCACCCGTTCTTGCCCACCGCGATTAAGAACATCTACGTGCTCGGCCTGCTGGTGCTCGGGCTCTGCATCGGACTGGTGATCGGCATTAGCATGTTTACCGCCCCACCGCCGGCCGAAAAGACTTACGGGCTGCGGTGGAAGCCGGCGATGTTGCGACTCCCCGTGGGAACGCTCAAGCGGCCGTGGTACAAAAGCGTGGTGCTGTGGTGGGCGATTTTTGTCGGCATGTTCGTGGCCATCTACGCCTGGCTGTGGTAGGGGGCGGCGGGAGCGCGGGCGCAAGGGATCGTAACCCGAAGCGTTAGCGAGGAGCGTACGCTGCTGCCTCGCTTACGCTTCGGGTTGCGATGGCCGTCGCGGCGGCTGTTCGGTCTTCGCCCGCGAAAAGTATATCGTCCCTTGGATTTTGCCATGCCAACCTTCGAAGAAACCGTTCTCGATATACTGAAACGCGGCGAGCTGTTTCGCCCCGGCTCACCCATCTTCATGGCCCGCGCCCCGGGCCGGCTCGACTTGATGGGCGGCAACGACGACTATACGGGCGGGCTGGTCTTCGAGATGACCATCCGCGAGGCGACCTGGTGCGCCGCCCAACTCCGCGGCGACGACCGCCTGGTGCTGCGGAACAAGACGGCCGGTCAGGCCGGTTGGCAAGAGACCGTCGAATGCCGCCTGGAAGATGCCCGCGACGCCGAGACCCTGCGCCGACAAGTCAACGCATCGCCCGATGTGCGCTGGACGGCCTATGTCCTCGGCAATTTTCATTATCTCGTGGCGCGATACGGCGACGCCATTCGCGGCCGGGGATTGACGCTCTACATGGAGTCGGATGTTCC
>JAJYGU010000290.1 GCA_021784975.1 Planctomycetota bacterium | reverse complement strand
CTTGGCCTGCTCGATCCGCTCTCGCGGAATGTAGTAGGGCTTGTCTTGGTGGGCCGGGTCTTCCGACAGGCCAAGGTCGAATTGCTTGCCTTCCAATTCCGCGGCCGCCTTCTTCAAGGCCATTGCTAGCGAGCCGGCGGCAATTACCTTGCGAATCTTGCCGCGGTCGACCATCGCCTGCAGATCGTCGAGCTTGTCGATCTTCAGCCCGCTGAAGACCACCATCTGGGCATTGAGGCACTCTTTCAGGTGTACGCTGAACTGCTCGGCTTCGTACTTGCCGAGGGCCACTTTTTCCATGGCGGCCGGCACGACGATGCTGGAGGCGTCGAGGCTGCCCGCCGAAAACGCCTCATGGACGTACACGGTCGACAGCTTGGCCGCGAACTCGTTGGCCAGTTTTGCCAGCTTGCCGGCCAGTTTATCGGCATCGGCGGGCTTGGCCTTCCACAGCACCCGTTCGACCTCATACTTGCGGGTGTTTTGCAGCATCACCAGGCTGCCGGGTTGGCTCTTGGCGATGGTTTGCACGGCCTCGTCCTTGATCGTGGCGCTGTCCGGATCGAGCCAATCCTCCACAAAGATCACCGGGCAGCCAAGGATTTCACCCAACCGGGCAGCCACCTTGGCCAGCGATTTTGTGGCGTCCCGGCCGATGTGGCCGAAGACGACCTGTTTCCAGCCGCGCTGCTGGCCGTAGCGGAGCGTTTCTTCCATCGAGCGGAGGCGAATATCGCCCTCGCCAATTTTCGGACCGGGCTTGGCGTCGACATCGCCGCGCACCAGGACCACCGTCCCGCGGGGCAGGCTGCCGAGGCACTCCAGCCGCGGAATGCCCGCCAGATATTGTTCCAAACTAAGCCGCGGCGAGGCGGCATCGCCGCCGAGCAGTCTTCGGCACCAGGCGGCCATCGATTCGTTACTGACTGGCATCAAGGCTCTCCATCTTGCACGGTGCTTGTTGGTCTGCTAAGAAAGATAGCAAATTGGGGCCGTAGCGACCAGGGGGCGGCCGGGTCGTGCTGTCCAGGGTCTTGCGGCCGAAGGGAATAGTCGCGTTTTGGCGGCCGGGCACCCCGCGAGGTATGGTCGTGCGGTCGCCGCGAGAACTGAACCCGTAAATGGTTGCGTTTCTGGTCTCCACCCGCTTTTTCCCCCTGGGGGGTATTTATTTTTCTGGTCGGACCTCCTATCTTCCTAGAAAGGGCAGTGTGATCGACCAGGGAGGCGCCGGCCTCGGATGATCAAGTTCGAATGTCCTCATTGTGGGAAATCATTTTCTGCGAAAGACTCCGCCGCCGGCAGGGAGTGTCGCTGCTCCAGTTGTGAGCGGCCTATCAAGGTGCCCGACCTAAGGCCGGCGCCCAAGACTGCCGCCGCGCCGGCAGCACCGCCGCCCCGGCCCGATTCACCGCCGACCAACCACCACTCGCCGGGGATCGCGAGTCTTCTGGATATTGAGCTGCCGGCCGCCGCGGGCGTTCAACTGCCCAGCCGCGTTGACAAGGTGGCGGCCGCTGATCCTTCCAAGGTGGCCGCCAAATGTCCCAAGTGTGGCAAAGTATGGCACAAGAGCCGTGAGCTGATCGGAAAGAATGCGTTTTGTCCGAACTGCAAGTCGCTGTTCGTGGTGGCGATCCCCGGTCATCATCCGCCGCTGTCGGACGGCGCCGTCAAGATCCACGAGCCAGAGACGCCGGGCGTTGTGGCGGTGGAGGCAACCCCGACCAAGCGATTCACAAAGGTATTGATGTGGACGGGCGCGGTCGCAATGATTCTGGCCCTCAGCGCGCTGGGCGTCTATGCGGTTTGGTCGTTCGTGGCCACTTCTCTGGCCCATCGCGAGATGGCCCTCAACGAGCCCGATGATCCGCCGGCGGTTCAGGCCGCGGGCGGCGAGAACCATCCGACGGCAAGCGGAGATCAACAGCAGGAAGAGGAGGCCATGCAGCACGGACGGCATTCGGCGCGGTACGGGCAGGCCGTCGACTTGACCACTTTGGGATGTGTGTTTGTGGTGATTGTCGGAGCGCTCGGCGGCTTCTGCTATTTCGTCTTGAAATCGTGAGACCAGGGCGGCTACTTTCCGGCCTTGGTCGGCCAGAGCCGGAACAGGCCGGTTAAGCCCAGGCCCTTGGCGGCGTCGGCGGACTCCTGATCGCTTCCGCCCGTGGAGAGCGATTTGGCCAGCGAGATGAACGACTGCGTAATGGCCGCCTTGGGGGCCTGCTCGATCAGCGGCACGCCGTTGTTGCGGGCGTCGATCATGGTGCGGTAGTCGTTGGGGAACTGCCAGAAGATTTCCTTGCCGATGGTCTCTTCGGCCTTCTTGAGGGTGATCTGACCGTCTTCCAGGCCCACCCGGTTTACGAGAATCTTGACCTTCTCGGCTAAGCCCTCCATGTTGCCGAAGGACATCATCAACCGGACCACGTTCCGCAGGCAAGGCAGATCGAGCTGTGTCAGCAGGAGGATGTGATTGGCCATTTCCAACGCCACCAGGTCGGTGGCGGTGTAGGCCTTGGAGAGATCCAGCACCAGGTGGGTGAAGGTGGCCTTCAACAGACCGATGACCCGCTGCAGGTCGTCGCGGGTAACCAGGCCGATGTCTTCCAGTTGCACCGGCCGCGGCAACAGATACATGCCCGACGAGTGCTTCGTCAGCGATCGTTTCAGCAGGGCGAAATCGAGCCGGGTGACGTTTTGGGCCACGTCGACCAGCGTGTAATCGGGGATGGTGTCGAGGAATACGTCGGCATCGCCAAGGCAAAGGTCCAGGTCGACCAGGGCCACCGAGTTTTCCACGTCTTGGGCGAGGATGCATCCCAAGTTGACCGCCAGGCTGGTGGTGCCCACGCCGCCGGTGGCGCCGGCCACGGCGATCACCTGGCAGCCGCGGGGACGGGCATCGCCTTGGCCGCCGCGACGTTCGCCGATCCGGCCCAGCGCGCCCAACAAGTCCTCGATCCGCAACGGCAGGGTGAGGAACTCCTTGGCCCCGGAACGCAGGGCTTGCAAGATCAAGGCGCCGTCATTGGACGAACTCAAGACCAGCACGGCGCAGTTGGGCGAGGTGGTCCCCAGCCGGGCCACCAGGTCCAAGCCCTTTTGCGGATCGGCGTCAATGGCCACCAGGCCGATATCCGGGCTGGTTTGGGCCACCACGTCGGCAAAGAACTCGTACCGCGAGCACTCGGCTTCCAGCCAGATCATGTCCATCCCCAACAACATGCTCTTAAGCGATTCGCGCTCGTGGTCGTTGGGGTCAACAATCGCCAGTCGGAGGACGTTGCTCATGGTAGCTGATTTCCTAGGAGAGTCGAAGAACATGCCATTGGGCGGGCGTTATCGGCTGGTCGCGGAGGGCCGCTCCGCGGCTGGCCCGGCGTGCTATGGCTGCCATTCTACTTTACCACGTCATAGCCGCTCGGTCCGATCAATCCGGGCGGATTATTTTGCCCCGGCGGAGAGGGCGCCGCCGGTGCATCGTCCGGTTTGGGCGGTGCGTAGCGATGGTAGGGACCGGCTGCCGCGGCCGCGGGATTGAGGCTGGCGGAAACCGCCGCCGAGGTGGGTGAGCCATTGGTGGCACCGGCGGGGGGCGGACTGGGCACGGTTTCCGGCGGCGGCAGCATGCCCGGCAACGGCGGGGCCGCCCTCGGCCCGCTGGGGAGCCCTGGCCGGCTGCCTGGGCTTTGGGCCGGGCAACACTTGGGCACCTCGAGGTAGCCCTTCATGAACATTTCCCAATCCGACGGATCGGTGGTCATCGAGCCCGGCCCGCACGGCGGCACCTCGCTGGCATTCAGCGGATCGGCCAATTCCGGGGTCACCAAGATCAGCAGCTCGATGTCGTTTTCCTGCTCATGGATGTTTCGGAACAACGCGCCGAGATATGGGACGTCGCTGATCCAGGGCAATCCGCTGGTGACCCCCTCGGTGGTGTGCTCGACCAGCCCAGCGATCGCCAGGGTCTGCCCGGCCTGCATTTCCACCGTAGTCTGCGCGTTGCGGGTCAAGATGCCGGGCTCGGTGGTACCGGCGATGGTGATGCTGTGGGCCTCGTCGAGTTCGCTAATCTCCGGATGGACATCCATGCGGATCTTGCCGTTGCCCAGCACGATCGGCAGGAACTCGATCATCGTGCCGTAGTCTTTCCAGTCGATGGAAATCGTACCCAGGCTTTGAGGTGCGGGCACGGGGATCTGGCCACCCGAGAGAAAGACGGCTTTGTGGCCGCTGATCACGACCAGCGTTGGTTCCGAACTGATCTTCAACAGGTTGTCTTGCCGGAGCGCGTTCAGCACGCCGAAAAAGGCGCTGGTGCCTTGCGCGATGTTGAAAGAAAGCGTTCCATTGATGGGGTTATTGGCCAAGGTGCTGGGGGCTGGAGGAGTGAAGGAGCCGATCGCCCCTGCCGGCAGCGCGGGGGAGGGTGGCGGCAAGACCAATCCGCTCACGCCCGACGACACCATGTTGGCGCCAGAAATCTTGGCCCAATCGAAGCCCAGTTGGCGCAACTTGGTCCGCGAGACCTCCATCACCTTAATGTGCAACAAGACTTGTTGGACGCCGCCTACCGTCATGTTGTTAATAACCTTGGGGTAGTATTCTTCGGCGATCTGCACGATCCGAGCGATATGTTCCGGCTTGTCCACGAAGCCGGATATCAGCACTGCATTCGACACCGGGATCACCTTCAGCACCGTGCTGGGAAAGGTGCTGCGGAGGATCATGGCCAGTTCCTGGGCATCGCCGTAGACGATCACGTCGATGGTGTGCAGCTTGCGGTCTTCGCCCCAGAGATTCACCTGGGTGACGCCGGTGGTCTTGGCAGAAATCTGGACCTGGTTGGGCGAGAGCGGGGTGAGCGTCAGCACGTCGGGATTGTTGACCTGGGCCTGGGGGATCTTCTGGTCCAGGGTCAGGATGCGGCTGGTGTGGACGGTCATTTCCAGCCGTTGGCCGGCGCCGTCCACCTTGTAGACCAGGGAGGCATTGTTCTCCGCGGGCGGCAAGGGCATGGGAGGAGGCGGCTGTTGGGCTGCCGCCGAACATGCCAGCAGAAACATCGCCGCCAACGGCCCCCAGGGCCGGATGAAGTTAGGCTCGACCATCCATGGATTCCTTGCATCAGATCCCGAGCCGCGGGGCTCGGAAGGGTTCATCCTTGATATTCCATCGGGCACGGCCCTCGGGGCCGAGATCTCGGGTGCGGGGCTAATTCGACAGTCTCTTGGCGGCGCCGCCCAGGGCGCTTGGCACGGCGGGTGCTGCCGTCCCTGGGCTTTTGGGTTTTGCAACGCTCGGGGGAAGGGGCGCGTCCCAGGCATCGCCCCCCGCTTCCGGCGTGTCCCCGGCCAGCGGATCCGCCGATGCCGCCGCGCTCGTCGGCGGCTGGGCCGCTGCCGACCGCTGAGTAGGCTGCTTCGTGGGCGGGGCAACGGGGTCCGACTTGGCGTCGGTGGCCGTGGTCACCGTGTTGGTGGTCTTCCATAGTCCAAACGGCGAGGCCGAGGTAATGGCCAACGATTCTGATTGCAATACGACGTCGCTGACGCTTCCGGGCTGGATGATGCGCATGGTCCAGGCGTCTGAGACTTTGGCTGGGCTCGCCGGATTCGCCTTGGTCTTCGCCCCCAACGAGTTCAAGAAGCCGATAATTCCCCGGCCCTTGTCGGGCTGCTTGTCCACCTGAGGTACCATGAGGGTTTCCTTGGCTCGCACCGCCTTGCTGCCGTTGCCATTGCCGAACAACTCGCTCGGTTTCGCCTGCGCGTTCTCGGAGCGGCCATCGTCCTCAGGGCTGCGCATCACCAATTGGATGGTGCCCATCTGCCCGGCCAGGATCACCTTGGCGGCCTGCTCGGGAGTCACCAGCAAGGAAATCGTCTTGGCATTGATGGAGCGGGAGGGGTCCTTTTCCTTCTCCAGATCGAGGACGTCATTGACCGCGAAGACCTTGATATCTTGCAGAATGGTGCGAGTGCCGGTCTCGGCGATGTCCCGGCCCGGATCGCGGGTCAGGTAGACCATGACGTCGACGCGGTCGCCGGGCAGGATCAGGTTGTTGCCGCTATTCTGCAGATCGACTCGCACGGGCACAACTCGATAACCTTTCGGGATCAGGGCGGTGGCCCCCTGCTCGCTGGCCCCCTTGCCCATCAACTTGTTGGCCAGGATGGGCTCGCCGGCGTACAGCCGCGTGCGGACCCGCCGGCCCTCGATCTCTCCGATTTGCGAGAGCGCTCCGGACGGCACCTTGTCGGCGGGCCATTGCTCCAGCTTCAGCATCTGCGGCGACAGGAGGTCGCCCAAGGCCACATCGGCAATGGCGACAAAGACCGGCTGGGTCTTCCCGTTGCCGGCCGTGTCGGCGCGGTGGTGTGCCATCCATTGAGTGGTCCCGATCATAGCCACTAGGCCGCAACCTACGGCCAGCATTAACAGAGCGAGGGATTTGGGTCGCATTGGGTCTCCTCTGCGCCTTGTCGATTTAATCGGCACTACCGGGAAACCCGCTCCAGGTTCACTCCGGCAGCAGATTCAAATTACCCACTCCACCTAAATTTTCAGCCCAACGGCGACGTTAGTACGCCCATCCCGAATGCCAGCAATTTTCACAAGAGCATGCCTGTCCATAGGAAATATCCGATCGTGCCGATGGCAATCGGGATCCCGTAGGGCAATAGCAGCATGGTGCCTTTGCGCTCGGCGGCGATGGCCGACAACTTGTTCGGGTCGCGGATCTCGAGAATCTCGTTGGTGATGGTCCAAAACTTGGTGGCATGGTAGTACCAATCTCGCTTCACCATCACCATTACAAGGGCTATTATGCCCCCCACAATCGCAGATACACAGAATGCGTACAGGGTCGTGGCGGCCCAAACCCAAGCCCCGATGCCCGCCAGAAGCTTCACGTCCCCAGCCCCCATGCCCCCAATGGCGTATGCCGGGATGAGCAGCAGCAAACCGACCGCCGTGCCGACGAGGCTCCACAGAAGCCCTTCCCAGCCGAAGCTGGCGGTGCTGTAGATCCAGCCACCGAGGACCAAGGGAAACGTGATCCAGTTGGGCACCTTCAACATCCAACCATCGATCACGGCCGCCACCACCAAGACCAGGCTCAGCAGCCAGACCGGCCAGTTTTGCAGGAACACCGTCGGCAGGCAACTTAGATGGGTCACGAGGCTTTCCTCCTTTGCGGCGGGGTCTATATCAGGTATAGGCCAAAAAAAGCCCCCTTGGCGCCAAAATGATCGAGGCCAATTAGAAAAACCCCCTCGGCGCCGTTTGGGCCGAGGGGGCTCCGTCCGGTTTGAGCGGAGACAAGGACGACGTTCCGGCCCGGTGGGGCCGGAGTTGCGCCGCCGACGGCATCAAGACGCCGGCAGCGAATTGGCGATCTTGTTGAAGGTGGCGCTGGTCCGGGTGCCGACCGCGCTAATGGCGGTCAAGCACACGATGATGATCAGGGCCAGCATCACCGCGTACTCCACCGCGGTCGGCCCATCTTCCGAAACGAGGAAACGTTGCACCTTCTGAGCGAGCGACTTCATGGGTATTCCTCCATTCCAGCCGCGTCTCCTGGCGGAGACGACCGGAACCACAAACAAAAGTGGGTTCCTTCGGGTAGTGCGCCGAGTCTTTCGAGCCGGTGCCGGCCTGCGGTCTACCCTCCGGATCCCAAGTTGTCAAAACAAACCTCTTCGTCGTCGCTTCCCGTCCGATCAGGCATGTCACCCTTTCGGCAGCCTGGCTTCCGTCGGACCCGCGGCCCGCCGGCCCTTGGCTTTGTGCCCCGGCCTTGCGACCGGTTTACCTTGGTCGAGGATGAAGAGGCTGCAGGCCTGCGGGCGCGGGAGCCCTGTCTACGGGACAAGCACATTACGGTTCCGACAGGAAACCTCCCGCGTCGGGACGGCCCCGAGGCCGCCCCACGCCTGGCCGACGCTCGCGCGTCAAGCCTCTACCAGGAAAGCTAGGTCACGAAAAGCGGTTGTCAAACCTTTATGCTATGTTTCTTGTAGTGAAGAGTGGGGAGTGAATCCGTCTCTGTTTAGCTCGACTAAGGCGAACTGGAATGCGTCTGGAATGTCCCTATTGTGCCGCCAAGGTTTCGCAGCGCCGCAATCGCGAGGGTCCAAACTTTTGTCCCGCTTGTCGGAAACTGTTCAGCCTGCCTCCCGAGCATGAAGTGCCCCCTTGGGTGTTGGGGGTCCTCGTCGTACTGATCGGGAACTGGCAGATCATGCTGCACACCACCGTATGAGTGAGCGGAGCGCGGACGAAACGCTTGACCAATCCGTTGCGCCTTCGGCAGAGCGGCTAAGCCGCGACCTGGCGGCCTGGTCGTTCTGGGCCGGCTCGTTGCTGTTTGCCGCGATGGCGGTTCCCTTCTGGGCCGGCCGGCTGTACGTCGCCGACGACTTGGGGGCCTTCCATCTGCCGATCCGCGCGCACTATGCCCAGCAATTGGCCCGCGGCCAACCCTTTGACTGGATGCCGCAGCTCTTTTGCGGCTTCTATCTGAGCGGCGAAGGTCAACTGGGCGGCTATCATCCCCTGCACTGGCTGCTCTATCGCCTGCTGCCTTTGCCGACGGCCTTCGCCTGGGAGCTGCTGCTTTCCTACCCGCTGATGATGGTGGGCATGTGGCTGTTCTTGCGGCGGCTGCTCAATCACAGCCCGGCGGCCGCGGCGGGGAGCCTGTGGTTCACCTTTTGCAGCTTCAACCTGGCGCACTTCGTACACCCCAATGCGGTGGCCATCATCGCCCACATCCCCTGGTTGCTGTGGTCGATTGACATCGTGTTGGTGGATGCCCGGCGACGGAGGGTGACGGCCGCCACGGCGGTAATGGCCTTGCTCACCGGGTCGCAGTTGGCGCTCGGATATCCGCAATACGTGTGGTTCTCGTGGTTGATCGAGGCCGGCTACGCCGGCTTCGTGTGGTACACCCATCGCTTCGCATCCCGGCGGGAGTGCGATCAGTGCCTTACCTGCGCCGACTGCGTCGGCTGCCACACCGCCACCTGGCCGCGGCTGTTGCTGGCCCAGGTTGCCGGAGTGATGCTGGGCGGGGTCCAACTCCTTCCCACGCTCGATGCCTGGCTGCACAGCCCGCGGCGGACGGCCGACGCGGACTTTGCCGCCTGGGGATCGCTGCACCCACTCAACCTGGTGCAGTTGGTAGCGCCCTACCTGTTCACCGGCCGAGTGGCCGGCGACAGCACTCACGAGTTCAGCCTCTATCTCGGGGTGGTCCCTTTGACGCTCATCGTCTGGTTGCTGGCCCGCCGCGGCCAATGGCGGCGTTTCAAACCGTTGGTCCGCGCGGCCGGCGGCCTGGCATTGCTGGCCTTGCTCATGGCGATGGGGCAATACACGCCGCTCTATCGTTGCGTGGCGAGGTTGCCGCTGGCGCAGACGTTCCGCTGTCCGTGCCGTTACGTGGTGCTGGTACAGTTCGCTGCCTCGGTCTTGGCAGCCATTGGTTTTGTGCTGTTGCTTCGCGAGCACGTGCGGCCGGCCGAAGTTCGTGCCCGCGGCGGCCGCGTTCTCAGCTTGCCCATGCGGTGCGGTCTGCTCTGGCGGGACTTCCTACCCGTGTGGGCGTTGCTGGCAGTCGCAGGAATCACGGCCGTTGCCGGCCTGACCTGGCGGCACGAGCCTCACATCGCCTCCGTGCCGCTGATTCTGACCGGCCCCGCCCTGTTTTTCGCGGCCGCCGTCCTGGTGGTCCTAGCCGCCCGCGGCTCGCGGGCCGCACTGATCGGGCTGATTCTCTTGGCGGCCGGCGATCAAGGCTGCTATGGCCTGAGCTATGCGGCCTTCCGGCGGACTGCCACTTTCGACCAGTGGCGGGCGTCGGCCCAGACTCCGCCGGGCCGAAACCGGGGACGGGTGCTGGCAACCCTGTTAGCTTGGAACCAGCCGGGGCTGCGTACCGGAAACCAGATGACTTTGGCCGGGTGGTCGCGCGCCGACGGATATGCGGGCTTGGAGCCGAGCCGGCGACTGGATTACCACGACCTGCCGGCCTTGCGGGTAGCAGGGGTGCGCTGGGTGCAGCGCGGCCCAACCACCGCGGACATTCTCGGCCTCAAACCCTACGACCAACGATGGCTGCAGGTGCCGCATCCCCTGCCGCGGGTCCGCTTGGTGAGCTTCGCCGCAGCCAGTAGCTCGCCAAGCCGCGACTTGCGGCATGTGAATCCGAGCAGAGTGGCCCTAACCGATGTCCCGCTCACCCTTACCCGTTCCACACCCGGCAAAGTC
>JAJYGU010000111.1 GCA_021784975.1 Planctomycetota bacterium | reverse complement strand
CAGATCAGCGACGCATACCTTGCCGCCACGGCCCATCATCACGGCGGCCAACTGGCAACGTTCGATCGATCCCTGGCAGAGCGACACGCAGATGTCGCATTGCTGGTCTCATAGCGGCCGGACGGCATATCGCAGCATGTTCCGCAGCAATCGCTCGGCGGCCGGATTACCGTCCAGGTTTTGGCGAATCCGCAGCGTGTTCAATATGAGTCGGCCCTCGCCAAGCCGATAGACCGCGACCATCAGGCCCGAGGCGTAATCTTGCGAGGCCTTGATCGCCCCGGCTACGGCCTCTTGCGGCGGGTCTTGTCCCTGCCAAACCAGATCGGGAATGATCTCGCGATAATAGGTGTAGTCTAACAGGCCGCCGGCCGGGAGTCCCTCGAAGATCGGATGAGGCTTGGCCCACTCGTCCTTCAAATAGAGCCAGCCGACGATACTTGTCGCGGTCCCCTTGTTGGCCAGCGGTAAGAGAGCGGTCGGCTGATTGTTCTTGGCAAAAACCTCCGGGCAGAGGAACACGACCGTGGCACCGGCGGCGATATGTCGGGTAAGTTCGGCAAACGCACGCTCGCCTCCAGGCGCGGGCGGCTTGGCCGACGCCAAAATGACTTCATGCGCGCCCTTGCCGGCTGGAGTTGATCGCGAGAGTGCTGGTGATCCTGTAGCCGAGCCGAAGGGCCGGGTGCGAATCCGATGATCGGCAAGCCACTTCGCCAACGCCGGATCGTCGCCCCACAAAAGGACCTCACATTCCACCGCCGGCATCTCGGCGGGATCGGTCACGTAGAACTCGGTCTCCCCGCCGGCGGCGGCCCCACCCTCCAGGAACGTGGCTAGGAAGCGATACTTGCCCGACGGCCCATCGACGACCACATCTTCTCCAAAGCACGTTTGGGAGTAAGGCTGCTCGTGCCTGGCATCACTGGGCAAGACCTTCACTTTGATCTGGCGATCCAAGATCCGTGTCAGATTGGGCCCGACCACTTGCAACCGCGCAGGATACTGGCCCGGCGCCAAAATGTCTTCGTTGGCCAACACGGCATCCAGATGAATCTTCTTGCCGCGGCGGATGTGTGTCGGCTCGGCGAACAGGCACCACCGCAGCGGGGCCCAGGCATCGAACAGGGCGTCGATCGTGCCCGGCTTCAACTCGCGGAAGAGCGTGGTCAAGCCTTCGCCGCACATCACGTGGTCGATCGCGCCGGTCAGACTGTGGCCGACGATGTTCGGATTCGAACGGATGGCGTTCAGCCCGAGCGTCCGCTGCCCGGCCATCTTTCTGAGGCTATCCATGAAAAAGTCTTCGGGGCGGGCGTACAGCTCCTGCAATTTCCATTGCTTCCAATCGGCCAGGTAACGATCGAGCTTGCCGCGCATGAATTGGGCGTCTTCGAGTTCGCTAGCATTCGCTTGCTCGTAGTGCCGCACCGCCCGCCAGAGATCGACTGCGCTTCCGATACCGTATTCCGAGAGAAACACGGGCTGGCCGTGGCCACCGAGCGAGCGGAGCGACTGGACGATGTCGGCCGTGTGCGGCACGCGCGGATACACGTGACGATCGCTAATCACGTCCTCCCAGACCGCCGAGCCGGGATTGGACAGGCTACCCGCGTTGGCGCCGTCGTAGCGGCCGCTGTTGAGCATGACGACCCGAGAATCATCGAGGGAACGCACCAGAGGAAGCATTTGGACGGCATGTTGGAAGGCCGGGCAGTTCGATGCCTCGTTTAGCAGGCCCCACATTACCACGCTCGGATGGTTACGATCGCGGCGGATCAACTCACTTACGTTCTGGTCGAACCGCTCAGCCATCTTCGGCGAGGGATCCAGGGGCGCGGACGCATAGGATTCCTCGTAGACCATCAACCCCAACTCGTCGCATAGGTCCAACTGTACGGGGGTGGCTGCGCCCCAGATAAATCGCACCGCATTAAAACCCATCACCTTCAAGTTCAGTAGATCACGGCGAAGCAGGTCCGGATCATGCGGGAATTGTAGGCCGATCGGAAAATGATTGCAGGTGTGGGTGCTGCGGAAGTAGATGCGGTGGCCGTTCAGGCGGAAATAGCCGCCCGCGAAGCGAAAATCGCGGAAGCCGCAGCGCGTCGACCGCTCCTCAAAGCTGCCGGCCCGATCGATGGCCACGCGGACCGTGAGGCGATACAAATACGGATCGTTCAATTGCCAGAGGTGCGGATGATCGACCATCAAATCGGATTCGATCAGCGAGTCTCCGATGGGCAACGGCCGCTGCAACTGGACGGCAATCGTTGTCTCACCGCCGCGGGCCGGTGCGAGCGTTATCTCGACGTAGCCTTCGGTTGCAGCGCCAGTTGCATTTCGCACTCCCGCATGAATGTGCAGCTTGCCCGTTGTTCCCTCCGGCCGGGCGGTGACAAAAAGGTTCACAACGCGAACGGCCGGCGCGCAGAGCAACTCCACCGATCCGGTAATGCCGCCGTGGTTGAAGGCGGCGCCGGCCCTGTAGGGAATCACCTTGCAGCGGCGGGCGGTCTGGTTCAAACAGATGCCATCGATCATCTGGTGGGTGGGATTCAAGACGCGCACCACCAGCCGATTCTTGGCGCCCGGTTTGATCCGCTCGGTTACATCGAGCACGAACGGGGTCTCACCTCCTTCATGGCCGCCTACGGCAGCCCCGTTGAGCCAGACCTCGGCCAGGTAGTCGACCTGTTGGAACCGCAGCAGATATCGTCCGCCGGGATGCGGATTCTGCGGGGCATCGAACTCGCGCCAATACCAGGCCACGCCGTGGTAGCCGGGAAACGTCCCTTGTATGATCCACGGCACGCGGGCCGGTTTTGCGGCTGCACCGGCCGCGGCAGTGGCCGCCGCCGGATCGGTCCACCAATGCTGTTGGCGGCCGACGTTCTGGGCATCGACGGCCAACGACCATGTGCCATCGAGCGGCGTCACGGCGGTTGCGGCGGTTTTCTCGTGAGCCGAAAGCGAGCCAGGCAACAACGATGCAACCAGCAGGCCCATCAGCGGCAGGTGTAAGTACACGGAAGCTTTCCTTTTGCGTGTGAACGCTTTCGGCGGACGTTGGCATCGTACCGGCTTAGTGGCCGGGCGGCGCCGCGGGGCCGGAAAAACTTTGGCTCAACCCGCGACTCTCAGCGCGCGGTTGATCCGCTCAATGGCCTCGTCGATTTCCGGCCGGCTCTTGAAACCGATGACCACCGCGTTGATTTCCGGCTGGGCCATGGCGAAGCGGATGGATTTTTCACGATCTTCCGGGCGCTTGAAGTTCCCTTCGCCAATGATCTTCATGCCGATGACGCCGCGACCCTTGGCGTGCATGATCTTGATCTGCTCGATGACCGGGGCAATGCTGGCGCCGGACGTGTTCCAGTGCTCTTCGGGGCCGTCCACCAGCTTGGCCTGAGGGTTCACCCGCACCAGGTGCACCTCCGGCCAGTCCGAGGCCGCCGCCGCCCGCAATGCCGGCAGGCTGTGACAAGAGACGCCCTTGGCACGGATCCACTTTCGGGCCTTGGCTTCTTGGAAGGCGTCCATCTCCCGCTTCCGCTGGTCGGTCCAGCCGCCTTTGACCATGCAGTGAATCAGGAGGCTGTCGATATAGTCGGTATTGAGGACCTTGCGGTGACGGTCGATGACCTTCAATACGTCTTGTGGCTGGCCGGAAATCTTCGACTGCAAAAAGAGCTTCTCCCGCGGCAAACCTTTCAGGGCGGCGGCAATCCAGGGAAAGGTGACGTAGGTCTCACTGCAATCGAACCAGGTAATGCCCCGCTCGAAGGCGTAGCGGATCAGGCGGTTGAAGCCCGGTTGGCCCAACGACCGCTGGATGCGGCCGCTGAGGCTGCCGGTGCCGAAACCGAGACGGCTGAGCTTCAAGTCCGTCGATCCCAGCGGCACTGGATCCACCGCGGTGCGAATCGGGCGGGCCTCGGCCGCCAGCAGAGTGGGCGAGAAGGCCGCCGTGGCGGCCAGCGTTACCGCCCGACCGAGGAATTCGCGGCGGGAGGCGACCTGCGAGGCGTTTGTCAGGTCCGGCCCCGGCGGCGTGTGATTCGTGGTGGACTTACTCACGATCGCTGCTCCGAGAGTGATTGGGGGCACGCATGGATTATACCGGCCCACCCCTGCGCCGTATACCAGCAGATCTACTCCGCGATCCTGCACAGCGAATCGTCGATTGCATGATTCGTCTTGGGGGGACGTTCCGACGCTCAAGTTGTGTCAGGCCGGCACCGGTCTGCGATCAGGTTTGACAAGAATCTCGCCAGCCCATAGACTTGAGTGGGCACCAGGAATAGGGAGGCGGCGGTCCGTTGCGCCGCCGCGTGCAGTGGGTGATGAGTCGGCGGGACCAAACTCTTCGCGGGAGGGCTTTTGCTATGTTTTCTTCTGCATCGCTTCGGGCCGCGCGCGTCAGACGGAACAAACAAGCTGTCGGTCACGACCTTCGCCGTAGGCAAACCGATCACGGCCGTCGGTTGCGGGTCGAAGGGCTGGAACATCGCAATCTGTTGTCGCTGTCGATGCCCGGTTATGCCACGCCCGACTACATGGCCTATGTGGCCCCCCACGGCGCGGCGCCTCTGGCATCAAGCGGCCCCACCGGCTACACGCCGGCGCAGATCCGCGCGGCCTACGGCATCAACCAGATCACCTTCAACAACGGGGCGGTGGCCGGCAACGGCAGCGGGGAAACCATTGCAATCGTGGACGCCTACAGCGACCCCAAAATCGCCAGCGACCTGCAACAATTTGATTCGTATTTCGGCCTGCCCAATCCCACCTTGTCGATTGTCAATCAGACCGGCGGGACGCGGTTGCCGTCGGCCAATGCCAGTTGGAGCACCGAAATCGCCCTGGACGTCGAGTGGGCCCACGCTATTGCCCCGGGGGCCAAGATTCTATTGGTCGAGGCCAACAACGCCTCGTACAGCAACCTGCTGACCGCGGTCAGGTACGCGGCCGACGCGCCCGGTGTGGCGGCGGTATCCATGAGCTGGGGCGGCGGCGAGTTCTCCAGCGAAACCTACTACGATAGCTACTTCACCACTCCCGCCGGCCACCAGGGCGTCACCTTTGTGGCCTCGTCGGGCGACAGCGGTGCCCCGGTCGGCTATCCGGCTATTTCGCCGAACGTGCTCTCCGTCGGCGGCACCACGCTGAACTTGACCAATAGCGGTGGCTACGTCAGTGAGACGGGCTGGAGTGGCAGCGGCGGGGGAATCAGCAGCTATGAATCCCAGCCGAGTTACCAGAACGGCATCGTCACCCAAAGCACGACCTACCGCACCAATCCTGACGTCTCCTACGACGCCGACCCGAACACGGGTTTCCCAGTCTACAACTCCTACAGTGATCCCTCGGCGCCGTGGGGCCAGTGGGGCGGAACCAGCGACGCCGCTCCCCAGTGGGCGGCCATCATCGCCATCGCCGACCAGGGGCGGGCGCTGGCCGGCAAGACCTCGCTGGACGGGGCCACCCAGACCCTGCCGATGCTCTACGGCCTGCCTGCCAGCGACTTCCACGACATCACCAGTGGCACGAGCACGGGCAATCCCTATTATTCGGCGGGGCCGGGTTATGACCTGGTCACCGGCCGCGGCACGCCCTACGCCAACCTGGTGGTCGCCGGGCTGGTGGGCTCGTCGTCGACCCCCAGCGCCCCCACCGCCACGCATTTCAGCATTGCCGCCTCGCCCAGCACCGATACGGCCGGCACTTCGTTCAGTATCACCGTGACCGCGCTAAGTTCCAGCAACACGGTAGTCACCAGCTATGCCGGCACCGTCGATTTCTCCAGTTCCGACAGCCTGGCCGTGGCCGACGGCTTCTTGCCCGCCGACTATACCTTCACCAGCAGTGACCAGGGCGTTCACATCTTCACGGTGACCTTGGCTACCGCCGGCAGCCAGAGCGTCACCGCGACCGACGCCACCAATTCCTCGCTGTTGGGCAGCACCAGCGTGACGGTAGTCCCCGGACCGGTCTATCAGATCGCCTTCGGCCAACAGCCGACCAACGTGGCCCCCGGCACGGCCATCAGCCCGGCGGTGACCGTCCGGCTGCTCGACAGGTTCAACAACCTCGTTACCAGCGACAACACCGACCAGGTGACGATGGCCATCGGCGCCAACCCTGGCGGTGGCACCCTTAGTGGCACGACCACGGTGACCGCCAGCGGCGGGGTGGCCACTTTCAGTAATCTGTCGATCAACCAGCCGGGCAGCGGATACACTTTGCAGGCCACCAGCAGCAGCCTGTCGGCGACTTCGGCCAGCTTCAATGTGGCTACCGCGACCACCACGGTCATCGAGGGCTTCGAGGGCGGCGAGAGTTACAACCTGGTCGGCTACTCCTACGAAACCGCCTTCTTGTCGACCGCCGCCGCCCATGACGGCAACTACGGACTGGTCCAGTTGGGCAACGACTGGCTGTATCGCGACGACTCAGCGGTTCAGGTTCAACAGGGCGACACGCTCTCGGTCTGGCTGCAGTTCAACGGCGCCGCCGATGGCCGGGCCTATTTCGGGTTCGGATCAACAGCCACCGGAACGCTCTCGTTGGTGGCAGCCCCGAACACCAATCAACTCCTGATCCAAAACAACAACGGCTGGGGCTACACCAACCTGGCCGCCGTCCGGGAGACCTTCCAGCCCAATCACTGGTATCGCTTGGAGGTGGATTGGGGGGCCAGCGGCAAGATCGTGGGCAAGTTGTTCGACAGCAACGGCACCACCCTGCTGCAAACCGTTTCCGCTTCGACCACGGCCATCACCTCCGGCGGCATCGCCTTCCGGTCCATCGGGAACTACTATAAGTTCTGGGACACAGTAACGTTGACGCCGGGGGTGAACCAGTTTAGCAAGCCGGCGACTACCTCGCTGGCGGCGATTGCTCCAAGCCCTGGCTGGCACAGCGCCCTCGTCGGGCTTCGGCCGACTTCCCAGAGCGGGCACGTTCAGACGACGCGGAGCGCCGCCGAACGGAGCGCCCTTGAGTCGTGGTTTGCCGAATTCGGGACCCAGCCTGCCACTGGCGGCTCGACCTTCGCTCAGCCTTCGGAGTCGGTATTCGAGGGGCTCTTTGCCCACTTGCTGCGCGGGCTGATTTGAGGCGGTCGTCTTAACTTTTCTTCGGGCGATTACGTCTCCTTGGCATGGTGGCCGGTGGCGCGTGGTCGCCCGAAGAGGTCCATCTCTTTGTGCCCGTCCACTAGGTCCACTGGATCAACCTCGCGTGGATTGACGGGCGGTGGTTGATCCCCATTGCCAAGCGCGGCAATCTTCCCGCCCCGTATCGGCGCGGGACAGCTTTGGGCGCTCCACTCTTGGTTTTCAGCGATCAACTGGCAGGTCTCGGCGCGGGTGGCTTCTACAGATGGGGGGCCGCGTCCCCCAAGATTTTATCAACGCGCCAGTTGACTCTAGTAGTCGCAGCGCTAGCATGGTGGTGTATCTTACCTCGGCGAAGGGGCGAGGCTGACCGGCATGCTAGAACCGCTCGAGAATCAGGTCCAAACCATGACGGAGCGGGTTTGGTTTTACTGACTGGTGTTCACGGACGACGGCGAGGTTGTCTGGATCATGCAGGAGATAAGACCATGTTTGCCCTCAGAAGAAAGCGAACGCATTGCATGCCGCAGCGAACCCTTTTGCGGTTCGAGGCCCTGGAACGGCGGGAGATGTTGACAGTGAACATTCTCACAAACACGCCAAGTCCAGGCGACCTGAGTCTGGTCGGCGACACAACTGGCAACGCCATCACCATCCAGCCGGCGACGAATCCAGGGGCCGCGAACACCTATACGATTACCGCCAACACAAACGCCAGCGGCGTGATGACCCAACTGCAGCTCAATGGCGTCGCGCTTAATTCCTCCTCCTATGTGGTGGGCCGATCGGGGGATCTGGTGACCGGCAATATCTCGGTAAATCTGGGCTCGCCGAGCGGGGGTGGAGGCCAAAACACTCTGGTCTTCGGTTTCACCAGCCCGCCGTCACAACACCCCAATCCCGTTCAGGGCAACTTGACGATTTTCGATAATGCCAATGACACGAACACGATTGCCAACGTTCACCTGATGCAGGGCGTGACGATCAACAACGTTCCAACAACGAACGTCACCAACACCGTCACCAACACCGTCAGCAACGTGCAGATCGGGCTGGGCGTGGTGATTAACAACGGCGGCAACACGAACACGACGATCAGCAATTCCACGCTCTTCTCGAACCTTACGGTGAACGGGCCCGCCTGGCCGGTGATCGCCGCCAACTTGTCGCTGACCAACTGCACCATCGTCGGAGCAGTGGCGGTGAATAACAACTTGGATCCTAGTGCGGGCGGACCTTTCGGAAACTCGAGCACGACCATTGCCGGCGGCTGGTTGGAAAGCACCTTGACCATCGCCAATGGCAGCGGGATCAACAGTACGAACATCGGCTCCTCGTCCGCGCCGACGCAGATCGGCGGCAATCCAGCCACCACTGCCCAGATCGTCACCATCACCAACGGCTCCGGCGCGAGTTGGACACAGTTTAGCGGCGCTAGCGCCAGCCCGTTGACGGTGATGGGCGGCGTCGGGATCACGAATGGCGCCTCGCCCGCCTATACGAACACGGTGATCTTCACCTATACGAACACCGCCGGGCGAGTAACCGTCAACAATGGCGGTACGCTTCTCAGCCCCAGCCAATTGAACAGCGTCAACATCCAGAACAGCACGCTGGGCTACCTGCAGCAGTCGGCGCTTGCCAACAACCCGCTGATCATCAACAACGGAACCGGTTACGACGTGCTGTCGATAACCAACTCTACCGTGCCTTGGGGAGCCGCCGTGGACAATACGGTGAACGATCTTGACTCGACTGGATCGCTGTCGCCGGCAGCCGTCTGGGGCAGCAACACCAGCATCATCGGGAGCAAGCTCGGCACTGGTCAATATGGTCCCAACATCAACTCGGATCCCCTGCACCCGGACTCCACCAAGGCCGGCGTCGCGTTTCGTCTCGACGGCGACAATGGCGACGATGTGGTGACCATCGGAGCTGCTGCGACCGCGGCCAGCACGATCCAAGGGGCCACGGTGTTGAACCTCAACGGCGGCAACAACAGCGTCACCTTCAAGGACGGTTCTACGACGTGCATATTGAACGTTACCACGGGCGCGGCGCCGGGCCTTTCGGGCAACGACACGGTGTCGATCACCAACGCCGCCGTCACCAACGGCCTAAACCTGGCGCTGGAGGGTGTGACCAATAAGGTGACGATCAGCGGCAGCACGTTGCCCGATACCAATTTGTATCCGGTCCACATTGTGACCCACAACGTGCCGATCTCGTCGAACACTTTGACCATCGACACCAGCACCTACGGTAAGCTCCTCCTGGGTGTCCTCGAGGAAATCTCGGGCTTCCTGATCACTCTGACGTGATCCCGCTGCCCACATCATCCCAAGCACGGCGCCGCGGCCTTCACCGGGCCGCGGCGCCGGCGGCACGACAGCGTTGACTTCTCACCGTGGGGCAGGGGAGCGTTCTCATGAGAGAATCGAGCCGGTTCTTCGGTAGTGGCCTTCGCGGCCTTTTCGTTCGCCCAAGTAGCAGGGCGGCATCCGCCGGTCGGCGTCGCCTGGGACTGCCGCTCCGCCGCCTGCGTATCGAGCCCCTTGAGAGCCGGGCTTTGCTGAGCATCAGCGTCGGTGTGAACTACGAATTCGACAACCTGAGCGGAACCCCGCTCAGCTCGCTGCCGGTCGGACAGGATTTTGTGCTGAAATGCTCGATCCACGACGCTCAGAGTAACCCCGCCGGAATCTATCAGGCGTACCTGGCGACGGATTTCGATCCCAGCCTGGTGTCGATTCCCTCCGGATCCACCATTACGCATGGCAGCGATTACGACGGCTCTCCGCTACTGGAGAGTCTCTCAGCCGGGAGCGTCAGCGCCGGCGCTACCAAGACCGTAGCGTCTCCGCCCATTCCGGCCAACACTGAGCTCACCTTATACCAAGTGCGGCTCCACGCCCAGAGCGTTGGAACTCTTAGTCTGACGACAAGTGTGGCCGGCGCTCCCTACTACACGCTCATCTTCGGCAATCCGATTCCAGCAACAACCAGTGATCTCGTCGTCGCCGGAGCCAGCATTAGCATTGTCTCCTCCCTCAATCAGCCGCCCTCGGCCACGGTGACCACGCCCGGCAGCCCGCAGAGCGGCAACCTGACGATCGGCTACCAGTTGAGCGACCCCGAGTCGGATTCGTGCAGCGTGGCGGTGCAGTACAGCGG
>JAJYGU010000267.1 GCA_021784975.1 Planctomycetota bacterium | reverse complement strand
TCCTGGTGGAAGACTATCGCCGCCGCCTGATCGAGGCCGGGTTCGCCGCCGTAGAAGTGGTGGACACCGCAGCCGACCTGAACGCCTACGCCAAGCTGGAGAACCAGTCCGGCTGTTGCGATCTTCGGAAAGCAACTCCACCGGACCCGACCAACCTTCGGCCGGTGCCCGCTGTCCCGCAAAGCCGGAGTTGCTGCTGTTCACAACCGACGGAGAACGAGTCGTTGCACGAGCGGCTGGCAACGCTGCTTCGCGCCTATGACGTAAACGAATATGCGGCCAGCGTTCGGGTCTTCGCCGTCAAGCCGCCATGAGCGATTGGGGACTGTCCCAATTTTTGTGGCAGGACGCCACAAAAATGGGACTGTCCCCTTCCGTACGCTATGAGCACTTGCGACAATGCGACCGCCGATGAGGCAATCTGTACACTACGGCGGAAATACCGGCGCACCTCCTGGTTCTACGACATCCTCGACTATCCGTGGGAACGGCAGTATCGGCGATGGCGACCTGCGCTTTTGGCCGAGGTGCGCGGCGCGGTGGTGGAGGCAGGCGTAGGCACCGGACGAAACCTCCGCCATTATCCTCCGCAGGCCAACGTGACTGCCTTCGATCTCAGTCCCGGCATGGTGAGGATCGCCAGCAAAAGGGCCAAGAAGGCCGCTTGCCAAGTGAGCCTGCACTGCCTGGATGCCACGCGGGCTTTGAGCCTGCCCTCGAATCACTTCGACTGGTACATCTCGACGTTCATGTACTGCGTGCTGCCGGACCATTTGCAGCCCTTGGCCCTGGCCGAAATGGTTCGGATTTTGAAGCCGGGCGGCAGGTTCAAACTCCTTGAAATGCGGTACTCCAAGGATCCAGGCTTGTTGCGGCGACAGTGGCTTTTCGCGCCCTTCGTCGAGAAGGTGTACGGCGCCCGATTCGACCGCCACACCCTGGAACACCTGCAAGCCGAAGATCGCATCGAAATCTCCGATACCCGCTTTCTGAAAGCGGATACTTACCTTCTGATCCAAGGGTCGAAGAAACCGCCGCCGCCGGCCTAAGGCGGAAGACATTCAGTGGTGGTCCCTTGTTCCTTCGATGTCCCCTTATTCCTTCGCTTCTAGCCAGGCACGTCGATTCGCTCCGCTTCGGCCGCAGTACGCAGCTTGGTCATCGCGCGGGCTTCGATCTGCCGGATGCGCTCCTTGGTCACGCCCACTTCCGCGCCTATTTGCTTCAGCGTCAGCGGCTCTTCCCCGCGGCGCAGGCCGAAACGCCGGACAATGATGGTTCGTTCCCGATCGTCGAGGCATCGCAGGATTCTCTCGACCTGGACCTGGCGTTGCGCCTGCGAGGACTCCAGCTCGACCTGATCGGTCCGGGCGTCCTCCATGGTGGTGAATATTTCCGCCTGACTGGTGCAGAATCGTCCCCGCTGCCGGTGTTCGTCCGGGATGGTCCGGGCAAAGTTCTTCATGATCGCCCAACTGGCGTAGGTGCTGAACTTGTTGCCGCGGGCGTAGTCGAACTTTTCCACCGCTCGCATTAGCGACATATTGCCGTCGCTGACCAACTCGAAGAAGTTCTGCGCGGGCCCGACGTGCCGCTTGGCGATCGAAGCTACCAGACGCAGATTGGCTCGGATCAGTTGGTTCTTCGTGGAAACGGCCTCGTCACACAGCCGCTCGATCTCATCCATGACGCGCCGCTTCGGGCGGCACGGATCGAGCGTGGCTCGCAACCCTCTCGCCTTGTATTTCAGGTAATTCATCTTGCGAAACAGGTGTGCCTCTTGCTCCCTGGTCAGCAAGGGCACCTCATACAGGCTTGCCAGGTAAGGGGGCAGGCCCTTGGGTACGCGAATCTTCTTCAGTGGGGACGGTGAGTCGGGCATGGCCGCCACGATCCGGTCTTCCATCTTCTTCGAGCGGACGCGCACAAACGCGTCGTTGGGCATATAGTCCAAGGGCAGGTCCATGATTCGCTGGGCGCGAACCTCGGCTATGATCCGATAGATGCTGGTGCGTGTCCGACGGAAGCGCTTCGCGAGATCGTCGACCGACGCGCCGCGCTGATGCTGCTGGTAGATCTGGCGCTTCGCCTCGGCTTGCAGCGGGCCGGGGTTTTCCGGGAAGACGGCCTCCTCCGGATGCTCGCGGTCGAATTGCCGGATCGTGGAACGGATCGTCTCGGGGCTGCGGCCCATCATCCGCGACAGCCGTCCGGTAACGTCGGCCGGGCAAGCTCCGGCCCGCGCGAGGTGGTGGGCCTGATCGATGATCGTTGCCCGCTCCTCCCGGCTCAATTGGCTGAATTGGGTTCCGCGCTCAACTCGCTGCCGATTCCGCTCCACAAAGCGATTTACGGAGCTCTCGAGAAAACCGATCCGTGTGCGGCCGTCTACGACAAACCGCCGGCCAATCAGCCCCTGTTGCCGCCAGCGCAAGATCGTCTTGGTTGAGACGTTGAACCTCCGGGCCAAGGTTTCCACGGTGAGCACGGGTTCCCGGGCGGCGTCGGCTACGACATTGGCTGCCTCCGAAGCGTCCTCGACGAAGAGCCGCAAGTCGTGCGTCGCCTCCCGGCCGGTGAGTTGCACATCGGGATACGCATTAGATTGCTCGCTGGTGATCCGCCAGCAGATATAGCCACACAGATAAGTGTGGGCCGGTTCCAATTCCGTCAGGAGTTGCTCGGCCTGCGTTACTCGCTCGAGTAGCTGCTCGCGCGGCACAGACTGTATCTGTTGGTCGCGCAACTGCCGGATGGCGGGATTCAGGTAATCGCTGTGCATGGTAGCCTCCCAACAGAGAACGCCCCCTCGTGCCTCGGCCGCAACCTTCGCCGATCTATGTGCGACAGGGACCTCCGCTCTGCTTCCAGTCCGCCGCCGGTTGATCTCATGTTCACGCTCCTTTGCAGGCGTGGCGCCTTTCTTGCCCACTGCTACATGATTAAAGACCTATAAACGGCGTGGGACAACCGGAAAGAACCGGCAAACCCTATCGGAAAGCAACGCCGCATGGGCTACGACCCTTTCCCTCCGAAACATTCCTACCACCCGATGGCCGCCTCGTGGCAACCCGGTATAATGTGCGTATCCGCGCCGGCCGACACTTCAGGAAAGCCAGTTTTCGGGTGCTGAACCGGTGTGGTCGCTGAGGCGAGTTCAATTAGGGTTCTGCTGACGGGGCGCTCCGGGTTTTTCTGGTACCCCAATGAGGATTCTGCCGATTACGTTTCCGGCGCTTTAGAGCCACATTGGGGCTGCTGTGCCGCGTGGAAGGCGGAGGAGATCGCATGCGAGAAGCGTTTATGGCCTGCACCGCACGAAGACCGGCGCTACGCCTGGAGCTTTCGAGGGCTGTGGGCATCTCGGCGATTGCCACCTATGAGCCGCCTTGGTTGCTAAGCAACCAGTGGTTCGACGGTCTCCTTTCGCGCAAGTTCGTGCAACACACGGGGATTTTGTCGCGCCGCATTTCGTTGGAAGACGAAGTGACCATGGGCGTCCGCGCGGTTGAGAACCTCCGCGAGCAGACCGGCTGTGATCTGCGGCAGTGCTTGGCCGTGGTGTTTGCCGGTTCTTCGCTGATCCACGGCTATATCTGGCAGCGACTCCTTGGTAACGCGCGCACGCGGCCGGAGAACTTTACCGCCGTTGCCCGGCAATTCGTCGAGCGGCTGGGTATTCCGTCGGTCCGAGCGATCGGCATCAACTGGGGATGCAGCGGCTATTCAAAGGCGATGGAGATCGCCGTTCGCTATGCCGTCCGCCGCAGACTGCGCAATGAGCAGTTCATGCTTGTGGTCACCGCAAACCGCACGAGCAAGATCACCGATTACGGCTGCAAGGTGACCGGGCCGATCTTCGGCGATTTCGCGCAAGCGACCCTGTTGGGCAGGGCCACCAGCCGCCGGCACCCAGTGCAATTCGCGTTGCTCTATGCGGATGCCGAGCGGCAACCCGCGGACGGCGTCTACTTCGATTACCATCTGCGTGAGAACGTGGTAGCCCCTCAGCCGGGCGGCGGCCGTTCGCTCGAGCCGCGGCGGCTCGTGTTCTCGTTGGATATGATGGGGCTGGGCGACGCGGCGCCGCGGGCGATGGCGAACGCCGCGGCCAAGGCCCTTCACGCCACCGGCATCCGCCCGGCCGACGTGAACTTCGTGGTCCCGCATCAGGCTGGCACCGGGCTGGTCCGTTTGACAGCGATGAAGCTTGACGAGCTCGGAATCCACGGCGAGGTCATCAACGGGTTGACGCGAAATGTTGGAAACATCAGTTCGTCTTCCGTTCCGTACGCCCTGCAGCAGAACTGGAACCGGCTGCACGGCACGATCATTTGCCCAACGGCCGCCGTGGGAAAACCCGGCTCCGCCTCGGTCACCCAGGGTTGCCTCATCCTGACAAGTCCCTAGTACACCTCCTCGGCCGAAAAAGGGCCGAACAAGCGGACATCACTGGCTTGCCTTGCCAAGTTGGCCATAATCAGTGATGTCCCCTTTTTCCTTGGGGCAGATCTGCAACAGCACGCTCTGCCACTCGGCGCCCGGTAGCGGCGGGACGGCCAGCTTGCGGAGGGCCAGGCCGTGCATCAGCCCGTAGTGCCGGGCCTGGCCGCGCTCCTCCACCCACGACGGCCCCTTGAGGACCAACAAGCGGTCGAACCGGCCCCAATGCGGGCGGAGCCATTCCAAGAGCTTCTTGAGCGGGGCCACCGCTCGGACCACCAGCGTGTGGAAGCGATGGTCGGGCAGCAGGTCTTCGGCCCGGGCGTGAAACACCGGGGCCTTCAACCCCAGCCGCGCGACGATGTCGGCCACCGCGCGGGCCTTCTTGCCCACCGAGTCGCACAGCGACAGCTCAAGATCGTCGCGGAGGACCGCCAGCACCACCCCCGGCACCCCTCCGCCCGTGCCCACGTCGAGCACTCGTTCCCCGGTTTGCAGAAATGGCGAGAAGGCCAGGCTGTCGACCAGGTCGCGGCCCACAAACTTCTCGTAGTCGGTGTGGCGGGTGAGGTTGATCTTGGTGTTCCACTCCCAAAGCAGCGCGCAGTATTGTTCCAGCCGCGACGTCTGCGAGGCGGGCAAAACGATCTGGTGGCGGGCCAAGGCCGCCGCCAACGTGTTTTCAGGGGGATTCACCTGGGAGACTGCGCGGGGTTACAATGAGCACGTGACATCCTAGCATACCGGAAGCTGCGGCTGCCGGGGAGGGCGGGCCTCATGCCGTTGGACCGCGAAGAGTATGTCGAGCAGGCCTACTTTTTTCAGGCCTTGCGGGAGCGGATGCAGCAGAGCATGTCCACTCAAGACCTGTTGGACGCGATCCGGCAG
Organism: Planctomycetota bacterium; assembly: GCA_021784975.1. Taxonomy (GTDB): domain Bacteria; phylum Planctomycetota; class Planctomycetia; order Pirellulales; family Thermoguttaceae; genus JAJYGU01. The sequence continues at coordinate 4,976 of JAJYGU010000267.1, read as the reverse complement.
GAGATCCTGGCCACCACCCTGCTGCCGTTTGCCCTGGATTTCATGGCTGGCGAGCTGCGGCTGACGGGCGGCTTCGCCACCGCCATGGCCCGGCTGCCCCACTACTTCACCCCGTTTCAGACCTACGTGGTCAGCGAGGCCGAGCGGCCGGAGAGCAGGTTTGATTTCCGCATTGCCGTAGAAATCCTGCAGCGCGAGGCCGAGTATCGGGTCAACGGGGCTGCGCCACAAGGCGCCTTTCTCTACCAATTCGAAACCCTCTGCCGCAACCGCTTGGGCTACGAACGAGGTCTGGAGGCCATGGCCGGCGACGACCTCTACGATTGCCCATGGCGCGAGTGGATCGTCTCGCTCCGCCGGCAGGTGGGCATGGTTGATTTTGCCGACATGATTTACGTGCGTAGCCAGTGGTATGGCAAGAATCACCCCGACGAGCAGCTCGAAAAGCCTCCGTTGTTTGGCGAAAAAGAGGGACGCATCGCCTTGGCCAATCGCCAGAAAGACCCCCTCTACCTCTTCGCCGCCCTGCAGCGGCATCTTGGCTACCCCGCCATTCCTCGGCCCCGACCGGAAGACACCCAGCGCCATCTCCTGCCCGCCCTTCAGCAAAAGGTCGACCGTTTGGAGACCCGGCTGGTGCTGCTGGAAGACGAGCTCCGCGGCGGCATCAATCTGCCGAAGTTCTACGTCAACAAGGAAGAAAAGGCCTGACCCGCCTGCTCCCGGCTATTCCTTGACGCGGTAGCCCACCCCGCGCACGGTTTCGATATAGCGGCCGGCTGGACCAAGCTTGCGGCGAAGCCCGACGATCTGCACGTCCACCGCCCGGTCGGTGATGGCATAGTTGTCGCCGTGAACGCCGTCGAGGATCTGCTGGCGGGTGAAGACCCAGCCGGGGCGCTGCGCCAGAAAGTACAGCAGGCGAAACTCGGTGGCCGTCAGTTCCACCCGCGTCCCGCGGACCAGAACTTCGTGCCGCCCCGGATGAATCCCGAGATCGCGAATCTGGATGGTTTCCGGCTCCTCGCCGTCGCTGGCCGCCGCGGCGTCGCCGGCCGTTTTGCGGCGCATCACCGCTCGCAGCCGGGCCAGCAAGACCTTGGGACTGAACGGCTTGGTGATGTAGTCGTCGGCCCCAAGGTTCAAGCCGGCGACGATGTCGCCTTCCTCCCCCTTGGCGGTGAGCATGAGAATAGGGATCGACTGCGTGGCCGGACTGGCCTTCAGTTTGCGGCAGACGCTCAGGCCGTCCATTCCGGGCAACAGCAGGTCCAAGAGGATGACGTCGGGCGGCTTGGATTCCACCGTCGTCAACGCGTCTTCTCCCGAGGCCACCCCAGCCACCTGATAGCCCTCCTTCAGCAGGTTGTAGCTGAGCAGTTCTCGGATGTCTTCTTCATCTTCCACTACCAAGACCGATGGTTGAATCATGCTGCTCTCCCACCGAACGCTCGGGCAGATCGGCACGCGTCAGACGGCCGCCGGTCTCAGGCGGTCGGCTAGCGGCCAACCTATCTCTTTGCTGCCGGCTCGTCGAGTATATAGTGTTCGAGTCCAAACTACACCATGAGCGTGTTAGGATTTGATGAGCAATCAGTCAGCGTTCGGTGAGTAGCGGGGTAACGCTTGCCGGGACGATCCCAATTTTCGCAGCAGAACGCCGCAAGAATGGGGCGGTCCCCTTCGCCCGCTCGGATCGCTCGCCAGCCGACATGGCCCTGTCCCGCCAAGCGGCGGCTTTGGGAAGCGAGGCAGGGGGCGGCACTTGACGCCGCCCGGCAAATGCCGCAGACTGGGAAGTGCCTTGCCGGAGTGGCGGAATGGCAGACGCGCTGGACTCAAAATCCAGTATGGGCAACCATGTGTGGGTTCAACTCCCACCTCCGGTACCTTGATTCAGCGACCTATCGCGAAGAGAATTGACGGCGCAAGTTTCGTCTAGATCGAAAGTTGCGCCGTTCGCGCTTCTGCCAACCGCCACCCAGGGCAGTTGCTCATCCCATCCGAGCAGGGTGGGAGTCCGCGGGTCCCTCGAACGTCGGTGTTTCGCTCTAGGTAATGCGGGTATAATCTGCCCCTTTCCATCACCGAAACCCCGAGGGTCGCACGGATGAGCCTGCCCAAGACCGTTCTGTTCATCTGCACCGGCAATTACTACCGCAGCCGTTTCGCCGAATACCTGTTCAACGCACTTGCCGTGGAGCAGAAGTTACATTGGCGGGCGACCTCTCGTGGCCTGAAGACGCAGATGGTGGATGGTCAAGGGCCGATTTCCAAGTTCACCATTGAGCGGTTGGCCGCACGGCACATCCATCTCGAAGAGGCGTCTCGCTCGCCGATCCAGCTTACCGAGAACGACCTGGTGTGCGCCGACCTGGTGATCGCCATGAAGGACGCCGAGCACCGTGCCATGATGAAAGAGCAGTTTCCCTTCTGGGCGGACGCGATCAACTACTGGAACATCGACGACCTCGACTGCAAGCCGGCTGAAGAAGCCTTGCCTGATTGCGAGGTGTGCGTGGAGACCCTCGTGCAGGGGCTGTTGGTCGAGCAGAAGAGCAATGCCCGCCGCCGGATCAAGATGGCTGCATGATGGCCCCACTGTGTTGGCCCGCTCGATCACGATATCCTCGGGAAGTCGTCTTAACCGCGGGACCGACGGGGCCCCTTGAGCTTCTTCCCGGCGTGAAAGTGCTGCAAGGCCTGGTCACGGTCAGCGTCATGATCATCTGCCCCTTTCCGCCCACAACAGTTCCCGCCGATTGATTTCGCTCACCTGACCATTGAGCGTCCACAGATCGTAGAGCAGGCCGATACCCAGCAGACCGCCCGTGAGCAGATAGATGATCCCCGTGATCCATTTGTCCATGTAGAAGCGATGGACCCCAAAGATCCCCAGGAACGTCAGCAGAACCCAGGCCACGGTGTAGTCCAAGTACCCAGCCTGGTAGCGAAACTCGGCCCGGCGAGCCATGCCAGGAATGAGAAACAAGTCGATTAACCAGCCGATCAACAACAGACCAGCCGTGAAGAACCAGATGGTGCCCGTGATCGGTTTGCCGTAGTAGAAGCGGTGGAAGCCCATGAATCCGAAGATCCAGAGGATGTAGCCGATGAAGATCGGATGGGTTTCTTCGTTGTGGTTCATGGCTTGTACCTGATGGTCTATGATCGGATGGGGAAGCAGCAGGTACCTTACTTCATGACGCTCACCAGTTCTCCACCAACACCTCGAAATATGCTTGGGGATGGTTGCAGGCCGGGCAGGCGGTGGGGGCCTCGAGACCTTCATGGACGTAACCACAATTCAGGCACCGCCACTTCACGGGCTGGTCTCGCTTAAACACCCGACTATTTTGAACGTTCTCCAGCAACCCCCGAAACCGTCGTTCGTGCTGCTTCTCCGCGACGGAAATCTTGTCGAAGACGATACCGACGCCCTTGAAGTCCTCCTCACGAGCCTTGGCTGCGAAGCTGGGGTACAGCGAAGACCACTCTTCGTTTTCACCGTTGGCCGCGACCTTCAAATTCTCGAGCGTGCTGCCGACGATACCCGCAGGAAACGCACCCTCGATCTTCACTTCGCCGCCCTGAAGGAGCTTGAAGAACCGCTTGGCGTGTTCCTTCTCCTGATTGGCAGTCTCCTCGAAGATCTGGGCGATCTGGAGGTAGCCGTCGTTGCGAGCCTGGCTGGCGAAAAAGGTGTAGCGGTTGCGGGCCACCGATTCGCCGACGAAGGCCGTCACCAGATTGCGTTCGGTTTGCGATCCCTTCAGTTCCATGTGGTACTCCCTTTCTGATTTGAAAGCAGCCGCTGTTGCTTGCGGTGTTTGGCGAGGGCTCAAGATGGCCGGTTAGACCAGTCGATGTTCGACATCTCCGCCAAGGCCAGGTGCAGGGCTTGGGTGCCGTCGCGACCACGGCCGTGGGCCACGAGCGACAGATACAACTGGTTGGCCAGCGCCAGCCCCGGCATGCAGAGGCCCATGCGCTTCGACTCGGCCAAGGCGATGCCCAGGTCCTTGACGAAATGCTCGACGAAGAAGCCGGGCTCGAAATGGTTGGCGATAATGCGGCGGCCCAAATTGGTTAGCGACCAGCTTCCCGCCGCCCCGCCGGCCACCGATTGCATTACCGTATCCAAGTCCAAGCCCGCCTTGTAGGCGTAGAGCAGGCCCTCGCACACCCCCACCATGGCGCTGGCGATCAGGATCTGGTTGACCAGCTTGGCGTGTTGGCCGGCGCCGGGCCCGCCCTGGCGAAGGAAGGTCTTTCCCATAGCCTGCCAGCACGGCGTCAAGGCCTCGATCACCTCCGGCTCGCCTCCGATCATGATCGACAATTGAGCCTCGCGGGCGCCCACGTCGCCGCCGGACACCGGGGCATCGACCGCGTGAACGCCCATCCGCCCTGCCACCTCGGCAATCTCTGCTGCCAGCGCGGGCTCGCTGGTGGTCATGTCGACCATGATACTTCCTGGCCGGCAGCCGGACAGCACGCCGTCCGGCCCGAGGATGACCTGCCGCACGTCGGCCGGATAGCCCACGATGGTGAAGACCACCTCCGAGGCCTCGGCCACCTGCTTAGGGCTCTCGGCCCAGCAGGCGCCAGCCGCCAACAGGGGTTCAGCCTTGGTGCGGGTCCGATTGCAGACGGTGGCGGCGAAGCCTGCGCGGATCAGATGTCCGCACATGCTGGCCCCCATCACTCCCGTGCCAATCCAGCCGATGCGGGTTGTGCCGGGTTGGATGTGCATTACCATGGCCCGCGGATGTAGTAATCGCCAAACTGATTGGTATTCGAGGGCCAAAGCGGCGTGGAATGGAACGCGTTGCGATGGTATTCGCTCTCCGGGGGCTCCATCCGCTGAAACTGGGCCTGGACCGGGGTTACGGTGTTGCCGCCAATGCCCCAACCATAGTTGGTTTGGGTCCGCGGCCGCGGCGGCATCAGGACGGCCACCGGCATGCCCCAGG
>JAJYGU010000122.1 GCA_021784975.1 Planctomycetota bacterium | reverse complement strand
GATCTAGGACAGCCGCGCCGTTTGGCATCTGTACGCCTTCCGCTACGACAAGGAGCAATTTCACGGATTGCCGTACGGCAAGTTCGTCGAGGCGCTCAACGCCGAGGGTGTCCCCTGCGGCGGTATCTACTCGGAACAGTACTTCGACGGCCTGCTCGACGAGGCCATCGCCTCTCGCGGCTTCCGACGCCTTTTCAGCCCCAAGCGATTGAAGGAGTACCGCGACAGTCTGCACGAGCTTAAGGGCAACAAGCTGGTCTGTCAGACCACGGTGGCCATGACGCAGAACCTGTTGTTGGCCGACAACCGCTCCGTGGACCAGATCGTGGAAGCGGTGGCCAAGCTTCACGCCCATAGCGCCGAGCTGGCGAAGACGTCGAAGACTTCTTGACCTTCGACGTGCACCTGAAGGAGCCGTTGCAAAGGTAATGGTGTGTCCCACTGGCAAAGCCAGTGGCACACTCCTGCAGTGCCATCCGGCCGCGTTCGCACGCCTGTACCGAATTTTGGCGCGCAGAAGGGGACTGTCCCCATTCGCGGTCTGTTGTGTACTACTGACCCCGACCATAGAATAGGTGACATCCTCCGCCGTCGGAGGGAATCGCAATCGAGGATCCAAAACCCACAAAGGGACTGAATCGGCTGCCAACCGCAGCCCTATGACACAATCGAATTGACGTGTGAACGTCAAGTAGTTGCTTCCAGGAAAACGACCAACCTGAGCCGCAAGGCTCTTGAAGAAGAGAGGCAAGTGCTTGGCCCACACTCCCCGTCTGGGGAGTGTCGGGTTGGGCTCTGTTCTCTTCTACCCCTTGGTCGGGGTTGCTGGTGCGGTGCTGGTCGGCGTTCCCTATTTCTTGTGCGCCATCGGAGGGCGCCATTACCACAAGGCCCCTCTCCGATGTCTAACGCATTTCTTGATCCCCAAGCCGACGATCAAAAGCTCTTGGCCGAGGTGGTTGACTTCTACCACCGCACGCTGAAAGAGACCAGCCAGGGTTTGAATTATCTCCGCAGCCGTGGCATCACCAACAGCGAAATCATCGAGCGGTTCCGCGTCGGTTGCGCCAACCGACGCTGGGCTTGAAGCTGCCGGCGATGAAGGCCCGAGGCGGCAGGGCGATCCGCACCCGTCTGCGGCGGATCGGTCTCTACCGCGGCACCGGGCACGAACACTTTTCAGGCTGCGTGGTGTTTTCCGTCACCGACGCCAGCGGGCGGATCGTGGACCTCTATGGTCGGAAGATCGGTGGGCACCTCCCAAGGGGAACGCCGTTGGACATGCACTTGTCGGAGCAACGTCACGGCGTTTGGAATATCGAGGCGTTCCAGGCCATTAGCGAAATCATCGTCTGCCAATCCATGTTCGATGCCCTGTCGTTCTGGAACGCCGGCTACCGCAACGTCACCTGTGCGCTGGATGCGTTGACCGACGACCACTTGGCAGCCTTCCGCGAATACAACATCCAACGGGTGCTGCTGACGGCGGAAGTAATGGCTCCACGGCTGTTGGCGTCTGGGATCGACTGCTTCTTAATGAAACTCCCCTTGGGCATGACCGCGAACGACTATGCCTTGCAAGTGCCCGATCCGTCGGAGAGTTTGGGGGAAATCATCCGCAAGGCGGAGTGGATTGGCAAGGGGGAGACAGCGCCAAGGCCCACGGTTGTGGAAAACGCATCGAACGTCGCAGCCACGGAGTTGCCCGCGCCGGAGGCGGACAGCCATCAGGTTGAAATCGACGACCTGACTGACGACGATTGGAACGACATGGAAACGGAAAACCAGGATGAACGAGAAGACAGTATCAGCCACGAAGGGGACGTGGAACCGGACCAGCCCGCCTTACCTCCGATCCTCACCGCTTCTCCGCTGCCGCCGCTACCTCAAGATGTTGAAGCCGATGTAAATGGTGATGAAGTGCGGATGCAGCTTGGGCATCGCCGTTACCGGATTCGGGGATTGGCGAAGAATCTGTCCTTCTCGCAACTGAAGGTCAACATTCTGGCCGCCACCGACAGCGGGATGTTCGTGGATACCCTCGACCTCTACGTAGCTCGACAGCGGCGGCAGTTCGTCGTCCAAGCCGCCGTGGAACTGGCCGTGGAAGAGAACACGATCAAGAAGGATTTGGGGCACGTGCTACTCAAGCTGGAAGAGTTGCAAGACGAGCAGATTGCCAAGACGCTGGAAACGAAAGAACCGCCGCCGACCATGACGCCCGAGGAGCGGGAAGCCGCATTAAACTTCCTGCGCGACCCACAACTGTTGGAACGGATCGTGGCCGATTTCGACGTGGTGGGCGAGACCACCAATAAGCTCTTGGGCTATCTGGCGGCCGTCAGCCGCAAGCTGGACCAGCCCTTGGCAATCATCATCCAGAGTTCGTCGGCGGCCGGCAAGACTTCCTTGATGGACGCCATCCTGTCGTTCGTGCCGCCGGAGGATCAGGTCAAGTATTCGGCCATGACCGGCCAGGCGCTCTACTATCTGGGCGAGACGGACCTCAAGCACAAGATACTTGCCATTGTTGAGGAAGAAGGTGCCGAGCGGGCCGCCTATGCCTTGAAACTGTTGCAGAGCGAAGGGGCACTCACCATCGCCTCCACGGGGAAGGACGGCAACACGGGCCGGATGGTGACTCAGGAATACCGGGTCGAGGGTCCGGTAATGATCTTCCTGACGACAACCGCCATCAAGATCGACGAGGAGTTGTTGAACCGTTGCGTTGTGCTCTCGGTCGATGAGAACTGCGAGCAGACCAGGGCTATCCATCAGTTCCAGCGCCGCCGGCAGACGCTTGCAGGACTCTTGGCCGACCAGGACCGCCAAGGAACGTTGACGCTCCACCGCAACGCCCAGCGGCTCTTAAAACCCTTGTTGGTTGCCAATCCTTATGCCGAGGCGCTCACCTTCCAGGACGACAAGACCCGCACGCGCAGGGATCACGTCAAGTATCTGACGCTGATCCGAGCCATCACCCTCTTGCACCAGTACCAACGGCCGATCAAGACCACTATCCACAACGACCAGGCCGTGGAATACATAGAAGTCACGTTGGACGATATTGCCGTGGCCAATCGCTTGGCCTGCGAAGCGCTCGGTCGATCGGTAGACGAACTGCCGCCGCAGACCCAAAAGCTGCTGGGCCTGATCGACGAAATGGTGACGACGGCCGGTGAGCAGTTGGGCATTGACCGCATGGACTACCGTTTCACTCGCCGGGAAGTGCGGGAGTTTACGCACTGGGGCCACACGCAACTCAAGCTGCATCTCAAACGCCTGGAAGACATGGAGTATCTGTTGGTCCACCGTGGCGGCCGTGGGCAGTCGTTCGTCTACGAACTCTTATATGACTGCCCGACCGACGCCCAAAGCAAGTTCCTCTCGAAGCTGATCGACGTGGCGGAACTCAAGTACGACTCACAACTAGTCGGGGGAAACGGGCAAAGTGGTCGGGCCGAAGTCGGGGCCAAGTCGGCGTCAAGTCGGCCCCAAGTCGGGGTCGGAAATTCGCCGCAACTGCTGATGTGATAAGGGCTAAGCCGGGGCGAATCGTAAAAGTGAGTCAAAACGCGAATCTGGACACAGGAAATTTCTGGTAGTCGTAGTCGTAAAGGAGAGTCGAACATGGCACGAGTCAACAAACACGTCGCCGACACCGGCGATCCCCATGATCCACAAGGCATGATCGTCCTGATGGACCAATACTTCCAGTCGCGGAGGGTCCGCAACTACTCGGAGGCGACCCTGGCCACCGCCGGGGACCACCTGCGGTATTTCATCCAGTGGGCGGCGGCCCGTGGCATTATGAGACCGGCGGAAGTCACCCGGCCCATCGTGGAGCGCTACCAGCGGTTCGTGTTCAACTACCGCAAGGCCAACGGCAATCCCTTGAGCGTCCGAACCCAAGAGGCCCGGCTGGCGGCCATCCGGGTGTGGTTCAAGTGGCTGGCGCGGAACAACCACGTCCTCTACAACCCGGCCGACATCGAGATGCCCCGACGCGAGCACCTGCTACCGAAACACGTCCTGACGGCCAGTGAGGCTGAAACGGTGCTCAGCCAGCCCGAGGTCGGCACCCCGTTCGGCATCCGCGACCGGGCCATCTTGGAGACCTTCTATTCGACCGGCATCCGGCGATTGGAGTTGATAAGGCTCTCGCCGTATGACATTGACGCCGAGCGGGGCACGCTGATGGTGCGTCAGGGCAAGCACCACAAGGACCGGATCGTCCCCATCGGCGAGCGGGCATTACGATGGATCGACCGCTACCTGCTGGAAGTGCGGCCGGGGCTCTTGATCGGCGAGAGCCAGGTGTTGTTCCTCAATAACCTCGGCAAGCCGTTCGCGCCGGTTCGGCTCACGGAAATGGTGGGCCAGTACGTGGAGGCGGCCGACATCGGCAAGCATGGCAGTTGTCACCTGTTTAGGCACACGATGGCAACCCTGATGTTGGAGAACGGGGCAGACATCCGCTATATCCAACAGATTCTCGGCCACGAAAGCCTGGAAACCACCCAGATTTACACCCGCGTCAGCATCCGCAAGTTGAAGGAGGTCCACACCCAGACGCACCCGGCCAAGCTGGGCAGAGATCAAGAGCCGGGGAACGAAGAGACTCAGTAGGCTTATAAGCGTCTGGCGCGGGTTTACGACATGACCACGCTCAGCTTCTTGTGCAGCGCTTCAGCGATGCGATTGAGCATGTTCAGGGAATGACCGTCATAGTCGGAATCCTCAAGACGGCTGATAACGGATTGTGTCGTCCCGACAAGCTCGGCAAGCTGCTGCTGGGTCAGTCCGGCCTCGGTCCTCATCGTGTACAGTAGCCGGGCAATCTCGGCATTCATGCGTTCGGTTGCCACCGACGCCTTTCGCTTGGGGTCGTTCTTGACGTACCGGTTGCGAAGGATTTCCACAGCGTTGCGAGTATGCTTCTTAGCCATCATCTCATTCCTTATAGGAGTGCCTTTCAGGGTTGCGATCAAACTGCGCGCTGCGTGATACGGCAAGGTCGATCTCTCGATCCGGCACCACGTCTTCCTTCGTCAGCCCGTGCGAGACCACCGCCGTCTGTTCGTGAAAGAAGTAGAGCATTCGGTAATTGACGCTTCGATGCCGCACCCGCAGTTCGTAAATCCCGTCTCGCAGGTAGTCAGCCTCGGGGCGGCGCAGTTCGTATCCGAGTTCTTGCAGGCGTTCGATCTTGACCAGGCACTTGTCCTGAACCTTGCGATCCTGGCGGTCGAGCCATTCCAGCAGCGGAGCCGTTCCATCGTCGTCCGCGTAGAATACGGTTTCGGTCTGGGGCATCATTGCCTCGCGTTTGGTTCCCACTAGAAGTATCGCACGATTGCGATAGAGAGTCAACGCAAGTTTGCGATATTGCCCGCCATCCCGCCACGGTAGGGGCCACGGCCGTAGCAGTTGGGCCAGCCGCGAGCAATTCCGGCCCCGAAATCCGATCCCACACCCAGAGTATCACCCATTCCAACCTTCTCGATTCACAGTTGCCGCCTACTTCCGGCATCCGGTCGCCTGAGAGTATAATCAGGGCCGCGCCGGGCAGATTCGTCTTTCTAAGCCGAAACTCGCGTCGGGAAATTTTTCTGGCGGTTCGCACATTCCATCGGCTCATCGGCGAGCTAAGCCATGAACTGCGTCGGACTTCCGCCGATCGTTGATTGGCAACTGCCTCGGGGTGTTTTGTTCTCCTTCACCGACCGCACCGGCCAGACGGTCCATTACGTATATGACCAGACCCTCACCCACCGCCCGCACTTCCTGACCCAAATCATCGACGCCCGCGGCGTTACGGTAATGCAGACCCAGTTCGACGAGACCACCGGCCAGTTGACGGCCCTCAAGGACGCGCTCAACAACATGGCCGGCTTTACCTACCGTGCGGACCTGCCAAGCGTGAACGGGGGACTGTCCCAATTTTCGTCCGACGAAAATGGGACTGTCCCCTTGCGTTTCCACTTGGAGTCCGTGACCGACGCCAACGGCGTTCCCACGGAGTCTGTCAGGGACGATGAAGGGAATGTCCTGCGAACGATACGACGGGTGCAGGACAATGCGGATCCGGCGTTGAGGGTGTATCAAGCGACGGTGTACCTCTATGATTCCAACAACGATCAAACCGCCGTGAGCGCGCCATTCACGGTAGTTGGGGATGCCAATAAATACGACTACATGCCGGACCCGATGGTCTGGGCCACGCGGTCGGCGTACAACGCGGATGGGACAGTCAGGTCAACCGCCGATGCTCTTGGAAACACGACGTACTACTGCTACGATGCCTTTGGTCAGGTCCAGACGATCGTTGACCCGATGGGCAACATCACCACCAATCACTACGATCCCGTGACGGGCAATCTGCTGGAAACCGACGACGCGCAGGGCGGCGTCACGCGATTTGAGTACGATCGCGGCCAGGTCACCAAGGTGGTCCTGGTGAAAGCCAACGACGCGACCGTCACCGCCTCGACCACCGCCTATGATAGCCAAGGCCGGGTGAGCAGCGTCACCGACGCGTCGGGCGTAACGCAGTATTTCGTTTACGACCCGTTGGGCAACCAGACCCTGGCCTACTATTGGTGGACTGATCCGGCCAACGGCGCCAACCAGGAAACGGTGGTGTCTCGCACGGATTACGACCGTGAGGGACGCGTGGTGGGAACCAGTCAGTATGAGATTAGTGGCCACCAGACGTACACTTCGGTTGCGGGCCTAGGCGGTGTCAGCGCGCTGTGGACCACCACCACGAAATACAACGCGGCAGGTCAGGTCGCGGAGGAAGTTGACGAGTACGGCCACCAGACGTGGAACTTCTACGACGCGCGGGGACTGATGGTTGAATCCCTCAGCCAATCCGAGGACACCAGCGTAAGCCCGGCGGCAGAGAAATGGCTGGTCACGCGGACGATTTATGACGATAATGGTCGCGCCGTGTATACGACCGATCCGGTTGCCGAGGACTATTTCACAATCACCGATGCGGCTACCTATACGCCCGGCGCCGCACTGGCGGCTTATGGGACGCAGACCGTCTACGATGACCTGGGGCGGGTGACATCGACGGAGCGGGTGAGCGGACTGTACGTCGAAATGTATCAGGAGGCAAACAACCAGTGGGCGACACGCGTCGAGGCGGATTACACCCCGACCGTCGTCTCCACCTCCGAAACCGCCTACGATTCGACCGGCCGGGTGGAATACACCGTCAACGGCAACGATCCCGGCACTTCCAATGACGACGCCCGGACCGACTATTATTACGATGCGGCTGGGGAGCAAATTGCCTTGCTTGGGCCGGTGCAGACCGCCGCCGGATACGTCGATCCGGTGCGAGTGCTAACTGAATATGTTTATGACAAAGACGCGCGGCAGACATCGCTCACGACGAACATCGCGGTGCTCAATACCACCGCCGACTTTACCGACCATCCAGACCTTTCCACGGCAAGCCTCGATACCAGCGACGCGCAGACCGCTTGGTACGAGTACGACAAGGTCGGCCGACAGACTGCCGTGATTTCGGCGGCCATCGCTGATCCCGATGACCCCGGCCAGACGACCCACCTCCGCACCGAGACCGTGTATGACGCGTTTGGCCGCAAGGTGGCCGTCCGCGAGAACATCAAACAGACCGATCCATTCAACTCCGCCACCATCGACCGCAGCGCAGAGCGCGAGACCGATTATGAGTACGACGATTCCGGACGATTGACTGCCGTGATCCTGCCGGCGATTGCCGATCCCCAGAACAACGGTCAACTTACCCATCCCGAATACGACTATGCGTACGACAGTTACGGCAATCAGACTTCGATCACCGATCCGCTCGGCCATGTGACCGCGTTTAGCTATGATGCCGATGGCCGGCAACTGACTCGCACCTTGCCGATTGGCGTGAGCACGGCCGACGATCCCAACGATTTCGTTGAGACGAAGTTCTACGACAACATGGGCCGCCTGAGCTATGAGGTCTCGTTTGAAGGAGTGGTGACTGCTTACCGCTACGACGACAGCGCCGCGGCCGACGGTCGGCTGTCGCAAACGCGTTACTACGCGAATCTGACGGCCTACAACAGCGACTCTCCCAGCGAAATCGTCGTCTACGGTTACGACGCATTTGGACAAACGACGATGGTTACGGACGATACCGACGGCAACCTATCGACCACCAGCGACCAACTGGTGACGACCGACGCCTACAACGAGCAGGGACAACTCATCACGGTCGATTCGCCGGAGGGCACGATCCACTACGAGTACGACCAGCACACCGGCTTGTTGATTCGGACCTACACCGGCCTGGCTGACGATGCGCGTGACTCGGTTGCCTCCGACGGGAAAGCGGTAACGGACACGCGGTATGGATACGACAACTTTGGCCGCTTGATAAGCGTTACCGTGGTTGAGCGCAACGACACGCCGCTGACCACTCCGGAGGAAACGGATTATCAGTACGACCTTTCTGGAAATCTCGCCAGTGAGCGTCTGCCGAACGGGATCGTGACCGACTACCAATACGACCGGCTCAACCGGCTCACCGTGGAGAAGGTGTTTGCCGATCTGGACGGCGACGGTGTCTTTGACCCTGCCACGGAAACGCTCTTGGCCGAGTACGACTACGACCTGGCGCTAGATGGAAAGCGAACGGGCGTCACCGAGACCGACGATCAGGGACGAACGACGAGAATCGACTGGCTCTATGACAACCTCGGACGCCTGACGCAGGAGACCTACGACAGCTACGACGATGGGCTGGACTATACGGCGAAGTATGTCTTAGATCTAGTCGGCAACCGTCTGCAAAAGACGGTGGATCGAGGCAGCGACGGCATCGTAGATCAGACTGTTGACTCGTCCTATGATGCCAACGATCGATTGCTCACCGAGCGGAGCGACGAGGCCGGCACCGCGAATGATCGCTTCACCGTATATAGCTACGGTCCAGGCAATTCCGCCACCCAGCAGACCGGCAAGGTGGTCCATCAGGGCCTCGATGACCAAGGTGACATTGTCGAAGCGGACACCTACCAATACAACCTCCAAGGGCGGATGTCGTCGTCGGTCGTTGACCTGAGCGGTTCCGGCGGGGGCGTCACCACCACCACCTACACTTACGACACCGACGGTGTGAGGACGAGCCAGACCGTCAACGGGACCAAGACCGGCTATCTCTACGACAAGCAAAACCCCACCGGTTATCCGCAAGTCCTGGAGGAGAAGGACGCCTCCGGCCTAGTCAGCAAGAGCTATACGTTGGGTCTGAGCATCATCGCCCAGCAAGCGCCGACGGTGGAAAACGGCGATACGCTGTATCTGGTCAAGGACGGCCACGGTTCGACACGCCTTCTGGTGAGCGCGACCGCCCAAGTTGTTCCCGGCCAAGTCTATTCCTACGACGCCTTTGGCGGCGAGATCGGTTTCGACCCGGCGGCGGCGCTAACCACCATCCGCTACGCCAGCGAGATGATCGACTCCGACGGCCTGAGCTACAACCTCAACCGCTACTACCGCGCCGCCACCGGGACGTTCACCACTTTCGACTCCTACGCCGGAAATATCGGCGACCCGCTGAGTCTGCACAAGACCCTTTACTGCCGTGCCGATGGGATCAACGGGATCGATCCCCTGGGCAGGGATTTGGTGGAGACCATAACGACCATTGCCGTCAACGTGGGTCTAACGGCCGCGCAGTGGTTGTTGGCTGCCGCACCGGTGATCAAGACTGCCACCACGGTTGCTGGGTGCATATGGGTCGCAAGCACAGTCGCCCTTGTCGGCCAAGAGGCGGGCGTGATTCCGAGGACGGGGTACGTTGAGCCGGTTTGGGCCATCTCTGGAATCGTCTTCACCGCCGGGTTCTCGCTATCCATGCTGGCCGATCAGGCCCGCTTCATCAACGGGCCCCTGTATGACACCAGTGGCGAGATGGTGGCTCAAGAAGTGACACAGGAAGAGCCGGCGCTTTGGGACTTCAATCATCCCCTCATCGAGGGCACCGCAGACGCACATAGAACCTTGGAACACGACGTGTTGCAGGAGGCCATGGCTGAGACATTTCAGGAGAGTGGGCATTATTCGAGAGTGGGCATGGGGCTACACCTGAGCGAATACTCGGGACTTCATCATAGCCCTGATATTCAGGCCGACGTAATGGGCCTGAGGCTCGACGGAAGAATTGATTTGTGCGAGGTAGTTAGCCCGAGCCAGAGCGTAACTCAACTCGAGCGAAAACTGGAAAACGTCATGAACAGTATGCCTCTCGCAAGGCGCGGCGATATATTTGTCCTCGATCCCAAAACGGCTTTTCGATGAAGACACAACAAATTACCGCCTCTGCGGCTTTGTATTTCGCATGCGAGATC
>JAJYGU010000250.1 GCA_021784975.1 Planctomycetota bacterium | reverse complement strand
TCTATCCCCGAGGGCCTTTTCGGCGTGGTGCAGGGATTCCAGTCGCCGCAGACGAGTCCGCAACTCGGCCACCCGGCCGGGGATCTCGCGCATGGCCAGCCAGTCGCGATGGTAGGGAGGCCGGCCCGGCACAACGATCGGCAGCCAGCGCGAAATCGGCTCGGCCGAATAAACACTCACCTGCCCGTCGGCATCGACCTCGGTGTTGTAGCAGGTGATATTGAGTCGCGGGGGGCGGGCCCGCATGTCCGTGGCTAGCTCAGCCCGTTCCGCCGTTAGGATGACTCGCGGGGGGCCAAAGATGGTGATGACGGGCGCCACCAACCTCCGGCCCTCTACCCGTCGGACGGTGATCGAGAGTTGCGGCGCCTCGGGCGGCCCGCTGTAGGAGTGGATGGTCTGCAACATGCTATAGGCGATTTCTTCGATCGATTCGTAAACGATACGCTTCACGTTGGGCCGGCACCAGGTGGCCGCGACCTCGTACATATACACCGTCGCCAGGCTAAAAAAGGAGGCGAGCACCACGATCGGCCAGATCAGGGCCATCGGGCTAATGCCCAGCGACTTGACGGCCACGATCTCGTTGGCCCCGGTCATCCGGCCAAAGACGCTGCTGACGGCGAAGAGCATGGCCACCGGAATGGTGATACCTAACATCTCCGGCAGCATGAAGGGCATGGTCCGGAACATGACTGTCGGCGGCAGCCCCAACTGCAGGCCCTTTTGGATGCCCATGGCCAGAGTGAACAACAAGGTCAGGCCCATCAGGGCCGCCACGAAAAACTTCAACACCTCCCAGACCACGTACCGCGTGAGGATATACATGACCGTGCATTGTGCGAGCCGGCCGGAGGCGGGTCAAGGTCAACCGGCGGTGAGCTATGAACCTGCGGTGAGGGCGCCCGGTCAGGCGGCGTCGAGCGGCAACGGCATCAGAACCCTGCGAACGACCTCAACTGGCCGAGCTCGACGGCTGCCTGGGCAAGGACGTAGCCCAGGGCAAGGAGGAGAATGGCGGTTGCACCCGCTACGATCACCGTCAGAAGGATTTTCCAGCGCCGAGAGAAACCGCGGCTCCGCCAGAGCAGGGGCAGGGCGAGCGGCCCCAATACCAGAAACAGCATTACGAGCACGACTGCCCGGCTGTCCGATGCCCGGCGAGGCCCAAGGCCGGTCCAAACGAGTTGTTGAGTAAGACTCCGCGGCAACGGCGAGAACGGTTGTCCCGCCGGCCGATGGCTGGCCCGGTCTGACATCGGCAGCCCACAGCAACGGCAATAGCGGTCTGCCACGTCCGCCAGGGCGTAGCAGTTTTGGCATACTACCTGCTGCACATCCACGACATCCACGGCGTCACCCCTGCCCAACTATACCCCACGCCGGAGGAATTCCAACCCCGATTTTTTTCGCGAGAATTCCCTGGCATGTCTTGACCGCCGCTTGCCAAGAATGAGAAAATGGGCCGCCCGACCAGTGGGCGACCGCCATGGCCGCGCGCAACGTCCGCGCGCTGCCAGCAGTGTAGCAGTTGAGGGATGTCCCTAGTTCGGCGTACCCCACCAGTATGATTAGATGCCCGCTCCGGGGTGAAAATGTCTGTCAAGCCTGAGGCAGGTCATTGTCCAAGATCCGAGGGGCGTTCGATTCTGAAGGAGACCAGCCATGAGGCCGGGAAAATCCGTATCGGTTGAAGAGCTACAAGTCGTCAGCCGTTTCGAGAGCCTGCGATCGGTTCTTCTCTCCGAAGCTTACGCCGAACATCTCGACAAGCCCTTGGCCTACTGGGCCTTGCCCACGGATCGCCGCCTCCCACTGGCCTTCCTCGGTCGAACGCTCGGTGATCTGCTCAGCGTGCCCTTTGCCAATCTGTCGGCCACACCGGGTGTCGGGCGGAAGAAGATGTCGGCATTCGTGCGGTTGCTCGCCCGGGCAGCCGATACGGATGCTTCGCAGTTGCCGGTGATCGTTGCCGAGACGCCGCAACCGATCTTGCCGCCCTCAGAGGACCACCCCGCCGACCGCCAGCGGTTCGACCCGACCAACATTTCCGAAGTCACCTGGGCCCAGTGGCGTCGGAGCGTCGTGGATCACGGACTGTCGCAGGAAAAGCTTGGCCGCCTCGCCCCAAGCCTCAAGCACATGACCCGGGTTATTTGGAACCGCCCGCTTAGCGATTACGTTAATTCGACTCTGGCGGAAATTCGGGCCATGAAAACCCATGGCGAAAAACGTATCCGGGCGATTCTGGAAGTCTTTCATTCGCTCCATTCCCTGGCCGCCAATCTGGGGCCCCAGGAACATCTCATCGTGCGGATCGTCCCGCGACGGATCAACCAGGCCGAAAGCTGGATCGGCCGCAGCTTGCAACAGCCGGGCATCCCGTCAGAACAGGAAATCTGCGAAAACTTCGTGGTCCCGTTGCTGGAGCAAGTTCGCGTCGATGCATCCGGGCAGATCGCCGGCTTGGCGGAGAACCGGCTGGGTATCCACGGCCCGATCACCAGCGTCCGCCAAGCGGCGCGAACCATCGGATTGACCCGGGCCCGCGTCTATCAACTCCTCAACGAGATTAACGACATCATGATGGTCCGCTGGCCCACCGGGCGACATCAATCGCACGAACTGCGCGAACGGCTCCAGGCCGAAACCGCGGAAAGCGGTAAGGAGAACGGGCTGCAGCAGTTCTACGCCGCCGTGGAGCTTTTCTATCCCGGCAGCCGGCGGGGCGCCGACGGGCCGCTCGACGCCGGCCTCGACGGGCCGAATCCCCAGGACGATGAGCTCGTCGAGCTCTCCTCTTGACGGCCGTTGCGCCACCGCCTTGGGGACTGTACGGATCATACTGTAGCATGGGCTTCCAGCCGGTGGAAAACCACGGCCAAGATGGCCGTGTCACATCGCCCGACACAAAATCCGTACGGTCCACCGGCTTGCCTATGGGCGTCGCTTGGCCAACCTCACAGCCACGAACTGATGATGCGGCGTAAAGAGTCGTCGATAGCTCAACAAGACGATGCACACGGTGCCCAAAGCCGTGCCGGCTGCGATCACAAACATGATGACGATCTGATACATCACCGCCTGCATCGCGTTCATGCCGCCTAGCAATTGGCCGGTCATCATGCCGGGGAGGCTGACCAGGCCCACCACCATCATGCTGTTGATGGTGGGGACCATGCCGGTGCGAACCGCCGTTTGAATGGCGGGACGGGCGGCCTCCCAACGGGTGGCTCCCATCGCCAGCGCCGTCTCGACCTGATCGCGCTTGCCGGCCAATTCTTCGCCCAGCCGATCGAATCCAAGGCTGATCCCGTTGAGCGTGTTGCCTAGAATCATTCCCAGAAGCGGAATGATGTATTGAGGCGGGAACCACACGCCCTCGTGCCGCTGCACCCGGATCACCACAAATAGGGCCACTGCGGCCACCAGCCAGGAACTGGTCCACATCGAGATGACACTATCCAGCCATACTCCGCGATAACGCCGCTCGGTTCGCCGCACGGCCGCCCCGCCGGCGATCAGCGTCATCACGGTCGCCAGTCCGACCACGAAATGCCATGGCCGGCCGGGAGCAAAAATCCACAACAGCACCAAACCGATCAACAACAGTTGGACCACCGTCCGCACTGCCGCCAGCGCCAGTCGCCGCTCCAAGCCCAACCGCAAGCCGACCGAGATGGCGCCGCTAATGAGGATCAGCGAAGCGGCAATGGCGACATCCCAGAGGCTCAAGTTGATGTACTTGATGTATTCGGGGGACATGGGAGGGGTCAGAAATCAGGGTCAGAGGTCAGAGGTCGGGGATCAGGGATTGGATCTTGAAGCTGAGTGTCTTTCATTTTGCATTTTGCATTGGCTTACTCACCATGGATGAGCCTTCCCCCTTCCATTCGCAGCGTCCGCTTGGCAATCCGTTGCGCCTGGCTGGCATCGTGGGTGACCCAGATCATCGCCCGCTGTTGCGGAGCCTCGGACCACCAACGGTCTACCAGTCGCTCAACCGCTTCCGCCGCGGTGGGATCGATGGCGGCGGTCGGCTCGTCGAGCAACAGCACGGTAGGGTCCAGTTGCACCGCCCGCAACAGAGCCACGATCTGCATCTCGCCCCCGGAGAGTCCCGAAATGGGCTGGTCGAGAAACCCCGGGGGGCGATCGAGTTGATCGAGCAAGGCAATGAGCCGCTGTCGATCGAACGATTGTCCACGGTGGGCCGCCAACGTCAGCGGCCATCGCAAGGCCCCCTCCACGGTATCGCCCAGCGGAGGCGCGCCAAAAAGTGCCGCCCGCTGATGTAAGTAAACCACCGCACTGCGAAAGCCGGGGATCCCGACCGATCGGACGTGTCGCCCACGCCAGTAGACGCAGCCCTGGTCGAGCGGATCGAGCTGCGCCAGTGCCCGCAGCAGTAGGGTCTTGCCGGCTCCCGAGGGCCCATTGACGGCCACTCGGTCCGCAGTCTCCAAGGCCAGCGAGACATGATCCAGCAGCCAACGCGGCTCGTCGGGATGGCGCCGGGCGGCATTTCGGATCTCAAGCAGGACGGGCATTCCTTCAATCCTACGGGAAATGCCGCGAAACCGGAAGCGACGACCGCTTGACTCCCCTCATCGGACGGGGGCTCTTGTAGCAGGCGCCCGGGTGTGCGAGAATTTCCCACTGGAGCAAGAGAGGCGGCGATGGGCCTTGCCCGACTTGCGGCGGTTACTTCGGAGACTGCGTCTCGGCGGTCTGGCTCGTCAGCGGAGGACTGATCGCTTATGAAAGTCGTTCCCATCGGCGAGTACGTGATGGTCAAGCCCGACGAAGCGGAGGGGGTGAGCGCGGGCGGGATCGTTCTGCCCGATACCGCCAGGAAGAAGCCCTCGCAAGGACGGGTCCTGTCGGTCAGCGACGGCCGGTTGCTTCCGAACGGCCAACGAGCTCCTCATCAAGTGGCCGAAGGAGATCGTGTCCTCTTCGCGTCGCATGCCGGCACCGAGGTCACGATCGACGGCATGGAATTGCTGATTGTGAGCGAAAAGGATATCTTGGCGGTGATCTTTTGAAGGAGGTCGCGATGTTTGCAAGATCTATTTTGCCGGCCGTCTTGCCGGTGTTCATGGTCGCCTTGGCAGTGGCGGCCGACTCTGGGAGGAAGTCTCCCGTCAATCCGCAGGCTTACGCCCGGGCCGTGGATCGAGCCATTGCCTACCTGGGCGACAAGGCGCAAGCCCCCGACGGTTCGCTGGCGGCCCATGACGGGCCGGGGGTAACGGCGGTGGCGATGGCGGCGATCCTCCGAAACGGCCGAACTCCTGAGGACCCGGTGGTGGCCAAAGGCCTGAAGTACCTGGAAGGTTTCGTTCAGCCGGATGGGGCCATCTCAAAAAAGGACAGTCTCTATCGCAACTACGAGACCTCGTTGGCGTTGGTCTGTTTCGCGGCTGCCAACCGCCACCACCGTTACGACCAACTCATCAAAAACGCCGACAAGTTCTTGAAGGACAACCAATGGACCGAAGCCCAGGGCACCGAACCGTCGAACCCGAACTACGGCGGGGCCGGCTACGGCCGGCACAAGCGGCCCGACCTGTCGAACACCAACTTCCTGGTCGATGCCCTACGGGCTGCCGGCAACGGCCCCGACGACCCGGCCATGCAAAAGGCGTTGATCTTCGTGTCCCGCTGCCAGAACCTGGAAAGCGAACACAACACCCTCCCCTTCGCGGCCAAGAACCCGGACGGCGGCTTCTACTATACGCCGGCGGGCGGCGGGGCGAGCATGGCCGGCAAGACGCCCGAAGGCGGACTGCGGAGCTACGGCTCGATGACCTACGCCGGGCTGAAAAGCATGATCTATGCCGGCGTGGGGCCGGGCGACCCGCGGGTCAAGGCGGCAGTGCAATGGATCCAGCGGCACTACGACTTGTCGAGCAATCCGGGCATGGGCGGCTCGGGCCTGTACTACTACTACCACCTGTTCGCCAAGGCGTTGGCCGCCACCGGCATGAAAGAGGTGACGGATGTCGACGGCACGAAGCACGATTGGCGGAGTGAACTGACCGCGGCCCTCCTGAAGCGGCAACGCCCGGACGGCTCTTGGGTCAACGGCGACCCACGCTGGCTGGAAGGCGAGCCGAGCCTGGTAACCTCCTACGCCTTACTGGCGCTCTCCTATTGCCGGCCGGAGGAAGGAAAATAATTGTGGACTTGTTTGAAGCCATCGACCGGCGCTACAGTTACCGTGGCGCGTTCACCGACGCTCCCGTGCCCCGGCAGGACTTGCAAAAGATCGTTCAGGCCGGCATTCAGGCCCCCTCCGCCTGCAACGCCCAGGTGACCAGCTTCGTGATGGTCGACGATCCGACCCTGCTGCGGCAAATTGCCGAAATCATGAATCGCACCCCGTGTCCGACGGCCAAGGCGATGATCGCCTGCGTGGCCGATCCGCAGCCGGTCTATCACGCCCTCTCCTTTTCCGCGGAAGACTGTGCGGCCGCCGTGGAGAACATTCTCTTGGCCATCGCGGCCCTGGGCTACGCCACCGTCTGGATCGACGGGGCCCTGCGGACCAAAGAGCGGGCCGAGCGGATCGGCGAGCTGCTGGGCGTGCCGGCGGGCAAGAAGGTCCGCGTGCTGCTGCCGCTGGGCGTAGCCGCCGAGCCCGGCCAGCAGCGCGAGAAGCTCCCCTTCGCCCAACGGGCCTACTTCAACCACTACGGATCGACGGGGTAGCCGCTCGACGTACCCGTTCACGGGTCGGGGACTGGCTCTTTTTTTGGGCTCACTTCGCCATCTCCCTTGTGAACGCCGGGCACCGACCGAAGGTTGGTCGGCCGAAAAAATGTGCCTGTCCCCTTGGGCCACCATCGACAAGGTCGTTATTTTAGCTCGCGGGCTGGGCACGCGCATGCGGCAGGCCGAGGAGGGCAGCTTTCTGGCCCCGCCACAGGAAGCCATGGCGGCCACCGGCATCAAGGCCCTGATTCCCGTCGGCCGGCCCTTCCTGGATTACGTGTTGACCGCGCTGGCCGACGCCGGATATCGGCGAGTGTGTCTGGTCGTGGGGCCCGAACATCACGCCCTCCGCGACTACTACCACCGCCAGGTCCGGCCTGAGCGACTCTCGATCACTTTCGCCACCCAGCCGGAACCCAAGGGCACCGCCGACGCGGTGGCCGCCGCCGAGCGGTTCGTCGCAGACGATTTTTTTCTGGTAATCAACTCCGACAACTACTATCCACCCGACGCGTTGGGATCGCTGCGGGAGCTGGCGGGTCCGGCGGTGGCGCTGTTCGAGGATGAAAGCATGTTGCGCGAAGGGAATACGTCGCGGCAGCGCCTGGCGAAGTTCGCCTTGGGAGTGGTCGACGCCGACGGTTTTTTGGAGCGGATCATCGAAAAGCCCGACTTAGCGTTGCTAGAGCGCTGGTCCCGGCCGCATTGGGTGAGCATGAATTGTTGGCGATTCAGCCCGGCGATCTTCCAAGCCTGCCGATCCATCTCCCCATCGCCACGCAATGAGCTCGAGATCCCCAGTGCCGTCGAATACAGCATGGCGGAGCTGGGCGAGAAATACCGCGTGGTCAAGCTCCGCGCCGCCGTGCTCGATCTGACCAGCCGGGCGGACATCGCGGCCGTGAAAGCGGCCCTGGAAAGCAAGCCGGTGCGCCTATGAGCCAGGAACCCGCCGACCCTGAAGACCTGGCCGACCGACTGCTGGCGGCAGGATTGTCGGCTGAAGCTGCCGACCGCAAGGCCACGCTGCTGGTTCGCCTTGCCGAGGCATTGGACGCGCTGCGGCCGCGTCCCTCGTCTCCTGGGCCACGGCGATCGCTGTTCGTGCCTGGCCGGATCGAGATCCTCGGAAAACATACCGATTACGCCGGCGGGCAGTCGTTGACCATTGCGGTCGAACAAGGGTTTTGCATGGTAGCGCGGTCCCGTGGCGATCGGCAGATGCGGGTAATCGACATCGCCGATAGCGCCTGTGTCCAGTTCCGGCTGGCTCCCGACCTGGAGCCCTCGCTGGGCTGCTGGTCGAACTACCCGATGACGGTCGCCCGGCGATTGGCGCGGAACTTCCCCGGCATCGAAGATGGCGCTGATATCGCGCTCATGAGCGATCTGCCGGGTGCCGCCGGCATGAGTAGCTCCAGCGCCCTGATGGTGGGCATCTATCTCATTCTGGCGCAGATCAATAACCTGTCGCAGCGGGCGGAGTTCCTGGCGAACATCCACGGCATGGCCGATCTGGCCTCCTATTTGGCGAGCATCGAGAACGGCCGCAGCTTTGGCGGGCTGGCCGGCGACCTGGGGGTGGGAACCCTCGGCGGAAGCGAAGACCACACGGCCATCCTCTGGAGCGAGCCGAATCAGATCGGACAGTATTCCTATTGTCCGGTCGCGCTCGAAAAACGCTTGCCCGTGGCGCCGGACTGCATCTTTGCGGTGGGCGTCAGCGGGGTGGTGGCCGAGAAGACCGGGGCCGCCCGGCAACAGTACAACACTGCCTCGCGGCTGGTCGCTGCCCTCCTCGCAGTGTGGCATGGGGCCGGCGGTGGGCAGGAGTCTACGCTTGCCGCGGCTCTGCGCAGCTCGCCCGGTGCCGCGGATCGTCTGAAGAGCCTGTTGCGGTCCAACTGTCCTTTCGGCTTCGATCCGGCCGTGTTGGAGAGGCGACTGGCGCATTTCCTGGTTGAGAATGAAGAGATCATCCCCCAGGCGGCTGCGGCCTTGGCCGACGACGACCGCGCCGCGTTCGGACGTTTGGTCGACCGCTCTCAAGAAGCCGCCGAGCGGCTGCTGGGCAATCAGATCCCGGAGACCTCGTGGCTGGCGGCCGAAGCCCGCCGGCAGGTCGCCCTGGCCGCCTCGGCCTTTGGGGCCGGGTTCGGCGGCAGCGTTTGGGCGTTGGTCGAGCGCGAGTCTGCCCTACAGTTCCTCGCTGCTTGGTCTGCCAAGTATCAAGAGGCGTTTCCCGAGTTGGCGGGTCGCTCACAGTTCTTCATTACTGCCGCCGGCCCGGCGGCAGTGTGGCTCCGACGATGAGACTACCGTCAATAGTTACGTACTGTGTCCCTGGAACTCCCTCGTAAAGTCACTCTCAGAGACTTCCCATAGGAAAACGCCGTCCGCCTGTCGGGGCAACTCGCGTATCTTGTCTATGGCTTTCTTTGCGTAGCTCATAATGTAGCCCGACACCACGGGGTTGCCCCGTGGCGTCGGTTCAAACCCCGCAAAGCGGTCACTTGGTTCGACGCAACAGATAGAGAGCTACTTTATCGTAACACTGTGAATAGGCCGATGCTTTCTTGCCGATGTCCTCCGGCTTCTGACCGTTCTCGCGGTGTTCAACAACACATACACGCACTAGGTCTCCGATTGTTGTTTCCAAGACTTCATCCAACGGCGCAGCCCACTCGAACACCGAATCTTCCAAGTGCCACCGCACGTTGGCACGAAAGGCTGCCAACATGGGCAGGAGCCAGCCATTAGGGATTCGGCACGACATTGTTTCATTGATGAAATGAAGCGGAATGTTGCGGTTCTTGTCACTGCCCGCCCGTTCTCTCCGTTTGGGATCGGGCTTCATACGCCCCATCTCAAACCCGCAGCATTTCTTGGCCGCTTCTGGAACACTCCTGCGGATTCTATCGGATAGAATCAAGATTTCGGGCAGCCTGGGGATTAGGAGGTCCATCGGTGAAGGATTCAGTTTGACATCTTCCGAGAACATCTCTAGCATCCGCTTCTGTTGTCGATACAGTCCGTTGGGATGTTTTGTGTCGTTGAATCGCTCACGATTGAACAACTCAAGATAAAGCAGCAGTTCGGGGGCATAATAGTCACCGACTGCACCTTGGTTGTAATAAATCTGGTCCGCGCCAGGCCGACCCTCCATCACTCGCTTGATGTGATCGAAAAGCCCCCTCAAATTCATAAGGCTGGGATCATCGACTTGCTTGGATCGGTTGAGGCCCTCGGCCATTTCCGCGACCTTTTCAAGCGGAATGCCCTGGTAAGCATGTAGGCGGACATAGGCTTCGTGCAGATCGGCAAGGGCGTCATCTTCGGACTCCACGCACTGGCGGATGGCGGCATAGGTATGCCCGCCGTTTGCTAGGCCATGCCGAGCGGGATCGGAGAGAGTGATCTTCAAGACATGATTGCCGCCTGGACGTCGTTCATGTTCGGCAGTCTCCACCAGCAGGTACAGTCCCAAGTTCTTGAGGGCCATATCCTCCGGTGCTTCTTTGAGGGTCTCGATGATTCCCTTCACGGGCTGGCCGACCAGCACCTCTTTGGCGTTCCTTTTCGGAACCCGAGGGTTCACCTGTAACCAATCATCCAAGTCGGGTACATCGGTAACTCGAATGAAACAACTGCCGACTTTGGCACGGTTGAGACCTGGAACAGGATGGTTACGAAATTCCTCTGTGGG
>JAJYGU010000005.1 GCA_021784975.1 Planctomycetota bacterium | reverse complement strand
TCCGGCCCCGCCCCGCCCGCGAAGGCTCGAGGCCTTGACCTCTTCCTGCACCTGCTGAGGCGTCATCTGCCGGATCGCCTTGCGCAAGGCTTGGTATCCGCCGGCCTTCTCGTAGCCCTGCAGGTCGAGCGGCGCTTGGCCGGGCCGGATGTCTTGCGTCAAGGGCCTTTCCATCAGGCCGTCTCCTCGGCTCGATAACCGGCGAGGATTTCGTCGATTTTCTGCGGGGTCAGGTTGCCGTATAGCGTGTCGTCGACCATCATTACCGGGGCCCGATCGCAGGCCCCCAGGCAGACCATCGGCAACAGGGTGAAGCGGCCGTCGGCAGTCGTCTCCCCCGGCTTGACGCCGAGCTCTCGGCTGAGATAGTCGCGGACTGAGTCGTATCCCAAGACCCAGCAGGTCACGCTGTCGCAGACCAGGATCACGTGCCTGCCGACCGGCTTACGGAAGATCAAGTTGTAGAAGGTGGCGACGCCGTCGAGCTCGGCAGGCGTCATCTCCAGCAGGACGGCCACATCCTTGAGGCTCTGGTCAGAAACCCAACGGCGGTGGCGCTGGACGATCTTCAGGGCCTCCGGTCCGGCGGCCCGCTTGTAGGCGTACTGTGCGGCTTCGGCCTCGATTTCGTGGCGTTCTTCGTCGGTTAACATCACGTGGTCCTGATTATTCGCTTCTCACCGATCCACGTCGGCCAGTACGTAATCCATGGCGCCCAGCACGGCAATCAGGTCCGGGATCATCGCCCCCCGCGTCACCAGCGGCAGCGTTTGCATGTGGGCAAACGACGGGGTGCGGATGCGCGTCCGGTACGACATCGTGGCACCGTCGCTCACCAGGTAATAGCCGTTGTTGCCTTTGGTGGCTTCGATGCCCTGAAAGGCCTCGCCCGGCGGAATGACCGGTCCCCAGCTTACGCCCAGGAAGTGGGTGATGAGCGTCTCGATGTCGTGCATGGTGCGATCTTTCCGCGGCGGGGTGGCCCGCGGATGGTCCGACTGGTAGTGCCCGGCCGGCATGTTCTCCAGGCATTGGCGGATGATCCGCAGGCTCTGCCGCATTTCCTCGACGTGGACCAAGGCCCGATCATAGCAATCCCCGTGGATTCCGGTGGGGATGTCGAACTCGAACTGCTCGTAGCCCGAGTAGGGCCGCTTCTTGCGAAAATCCCACTCCAAGCCGCAGGCCCGCAGCGCCGGGCCGGTCACGCCCCAGTCGATCGCTTGCTCCAGCGTGTAAACGCCGACCCCCTTGGTGCGGGCGCGCAAAATCGGGTTGCGGAGGACCTCGTGGTCGTACTCGTCCAGCCGCGGCGGCAGGTAATCGACGAAGTCTCGCACCAGCCGGTCCCAGCCTCGCGGCAGGTCTTGGGCCACGCCGCCAATGCGGAACCAGTTGGGGTGCATGCGGTCGCCGCAAATGGCCTCGACGATCCCGAAGGCCCGCTCGCGGTCGGTGAACATGTAGAACACCGGCGACATCTGGCCCAAATCCTGGGCGAAGGTGCCGTACCAGACCAGGTGGCTGATGATGCGGAACAATTCGGTCAGCATCACGCGGATGACCTTGGCCCGCGGCGGCACCTCGATGCCGGCCAGCTTCTCCACTGCCAGCAGGTAGGCGAGGTTGTTGACGACTCCGCCCAAATAGTCCACCCGGTCGGTGTACGGGATATACGTGTGCCACGACTGCCGCTCGCCCATCTTCTCGGCGCCGCGATGGTGATAGCCGATGTCGGGCACGGCATCCAGGATTACTTCCCCGTCGAGTTGAAGCATGATCCGCAGCACGCCGTGCGTGCCCGGATGGTGCGGCCCGAGGTTGAGGAACATGAAGTCCGCGTCGTCGCGCCGGCGCCGCATGCCCCAGTCCTCGGGATGGAACTGGAGGGCCGCTTGCTCGCGGGCCTCCTTTTCCGGCGGCAGACGAAACGGCTCCATTTCGGTGGCCCGCGCCGGGTGCTCTCGGCGCAAAGGATGGCCGTTCCAGGTGGGCGGCATAAGGATCCGCCTCAGGTGCGGATGGCCGTTGAAGCGGATGCCGAACATGTCCCACACCTCGCACTCGTACCAATCGGCCGAGGGCCAAAGGTCGGTGATCGTGCCGAGCGCCGGGAATTCTCCCCGCAGCGGAATCTTCACCCGGATGTCCGCGTTGCGGTCCAACGAAAGGAGGTGGTACACCACCGTGAAATCGCTGGACGGCTGGCCTTGCCGATTGACCCGCTCCCGCTCGTCGATGGCCGTCAAGTCGTAAAGCATGCGATAAGGCTGCTCGATCTCCGATTTCAAATAGCGAAGAACGTCACGCACACGGTCGCCGGAGATCCAGACCGTGGGGACCTCGTCCCGCGTCGGCTGGACCGCCAGCACCGCGCCGCCGAACCTGGCCCGCAACTGGTCCGCAGGAGATTGGGCCATGCACGTCGCCATCTTCTTGCAACCTCCAATCCCGCGAGCTCTGCCCCTGATCTCTGACCTCACACCTCATCCGGAGCGCGGAGGTTGGCGGTCTGCCGCCGCTCGGCGCGCTTGAGGTCCCGCATGGCGGGCATTGCCGGCCGCTCGACGCCCTGCGGCCCGACCATCCAGCTCAGCGGCCGCTTCTCGGTGCCCACCGCCTTGCTCAACAGCAACAGCCCTTCCTCGAAGGCATCCGGCCGCGGCGGACAGCCGGGCACGTAGACGTCCACCGGCAGAAACTTGTCAACTCCCTGCACCACGCTGTAGATGTCGTACATGCCGCCGGAGTTCGCGCACGAGCCCATCGAAATGACCCACCGCGGTTCCATCATCTGCTCGTAGAGCCGTTGAATCACCGGCGCCATCTTGATGAACACCGTGCCCGCAATCACCATCACGTCCGCTTGCCGCGGGGTGCCGCGGATCACCTCGGCGCCGTAGCGGGCGATGTCGTACTTGCTGGTGAGGCTGGTGGCCATCTCCACGAAACAGCACGACAGGCCGAAATTGAAGGGCCAAAGCGAGTTCTTCCGCGCCCAGGAGAGCAAGTCCTGCAAGCGTCCCAACAGAATGCTCTGACGGTGTGCGGCGGCAAAACCACCGTCGCCGTCCCGTAGGGATTGGGGATTAGGGGTTGGGGATTGAGCCGAGTGAGTCGTCATACTATGGTACCCTCCGATCCCTAATCCCTGATCCCCTGATCCCTAATCCCTGACCCCTTTCCCCGTGTCCCGGCCCCCCAATCCAGCGCCCCTTCCCTCCACAGATATGCCAAGGCGGCCACGAGGACCGCGATAAACACCAGGATCTCGACGTAGCCGGCCCATCCGGCCTGGCGAACGCAAATCGCCCAAGTAAAGATGAACGCGCTCTCCAGGTCGAAGACAACAAAGAAGACCGCCACCAGATAGAACTTGACCGACATGCGTAACCGTGCAGAGCCGGTGGAAACGATCCCCGACTCGTAAGGATCACCGCTGGCTTTGCCACGGTGCCGCTCGCCTAGCACGTAAGAGACCAGCACCATGCCCACCGCCACGGCGATCACCGCAACACAGTACAGCACCCAGGGCCAAAGCACTGGCGCCTCCATGGTCGAGTCCATCTTCCGGCGACGCGGCAATTGTCTCGTTGCCACGGCATGAGGTGAGACAAACCGCTGACGCCGAAGGACATTTGTTTCGCCCTAAAGCGTAAGCAATATAAAACCTGAACATTATACAGTGGCGTACCAGTGCGGATATCCCTAAGAACCTGGCTGCGGTTGCATTCACCTCTTGGAGCCTGCCATCGGCTTGGTGGGGTCGTACTAACTGGTGGTCAAATTTCTCGACCGCGTACGATTTAATCCGACGGACCAAACGGGGAATTTACCTATGCATGTTGAAGTAACGGCCGGGAGGCACGAGACTTGCCTCCGCTCGTCTCGGATCGCGCCCGCAGGCTTGCATAGAATAGTGTAATGGGACGGCCAAAAGCAGACTTTGACAGGAGACAGATTGAAGTTGAAAGGAGATCGATGTGGCTACCGTTAGCGATAGAGATCAAAGAGCGGGGGAATCTCAGTTGCCATCCGAGACGGCCCAAACGCAGGCCGGGCGCGAGAATCGTCCATATTTGCCGCCGGAAAAGACACCGGCGAGACTGGAGCCTCACGACCGCGATGCGGAAAGGCTTATTACGGGCGGCACGGCCGCTGAGGGCGTCGCCGGAGTACTGACGATCGTTGTCGCCATCGCCGGATTGGTCGGGGCGCCGGCGAATTACGCCTTCACCATTGGGGCCGTCGTTCTGGGCATCGGACTGGTCATCGCGGCGGGCACCTTGGCGTCCAAGTATTTGAACTTGCTGCAAGGTCCGGGCGGCGAAGAACTGGCCGGCTCAGAACTGCGCGGCGGCGTCGGGGCGGGATTCATCGGAGGAGTGGCGGCGATCATCCTGGGGGTTCTCGGGTGGCTCGGGCTGCTGCCAACGATCCTTACCGCCGTCGCCATCATGGTTGCTGGAGCCAGCATGGTGGTCGGTACCATGGCGACCGTGCGGCTCAACCGGTTGATCATTCGCCGGCTGGTCACCCGCCAGAATGTGCGGTTCTTTGCCCACGAGCTGATCTCGACGGGCGCCGGTATGCAATCCCTGGCCGGCGCGGCCGGGATTGCGCTGGGGATTATCAGCCTCGTCAGCAGCATGTCCGCCACACTGTTGTTGATTGGTCTGGTCTGCATGGGCGCTTCGCTGCTTCTCAGCGGCTCGGCCTTGAGCGTCCGCATGCTGGCCCGCGCCCGAGGATGAGCAAATCGTCAGCCGGACCGCGGCCTTCGCAAGCGGGCCGCCGCTCTAATCGGTCGCACCAGAGCCGCCAAGGCCTCCCGTGGGAACCGCCCCAGAAGTCCGCCCAACACCGGAAGCGTGACGATTGCCCCGAAGAGGAAGATTTGTGCGCCCGAGCGCGCAAAGACATCTCGCAAGATCCAAAACACGGCCGAGGCGAGCAACATCGCGGTAAAGGCCAGAAAATTGGCGGCCGCGAGGATGGCGCCCCGCTTTGCCAAGGGGCTATTGTGCTGCATAAAGGCCTGGAGCGGGACGTCGTAAAGCCCGGCCGCCAGCCCCAACAGCCACAGTCCGAAGCAGGTCCACGCATAGGCGGCGGCCGGTGCCCCTGAGAAGCCGGGGATTGCCCACAACAGCCCCGCGCTGGCGGCAATTCCCAGAGCCGAGAGCGGAACAATCCCCAAGTCGATCCGCCCGGCCGACCAGATGCCGGCCAGCACGCTGCCCATCCCAGCGCCCAGGGCCAGCACGCCCAGCAGTGGGCCGACATATTGCTGATGGATGTGCAATTCCGTGGTGCCGAATAAGTAGACATTGATTTGCGACAACGCCGCCAAGAACCAAAAGAAGGCGCTCGCCAGGGCCACCACCAGGAGTTTCCGGTCCGCCGCCAACTGGGCCAAGTCACGGAGCGTCTCGCGAACCTGATTGACCCGAAACCGGCGATGGGGATCGGCGGCCGGCGACCGAACAGTGGTTAACGCCGCGATCCAGCCGGCGCAGGCGGCCCCGATCAGCACACCGGCCGAGAGCCCCCAATGATGAAGCCCTGCCGGCCGAGTCAGCACGTATAATTCGTTGCCGAGCACACTGCCCACCACCGACCCCAAGATCATGGCGAACCCCACCACCCCATT
The DNA here is from genome assembly GCA_021784975.1 of Planctomycetota bacterium. GTDB lineage: Bacteria > Planctomycetota > Planctomycetia > Pirellulales > Thermoguttaceae > JAJYGU01. Next base: position 4,815 of record JAJYGU010000005.1, on the reverse strand, counting down.
GGCCATCGAGATGCGATCCGCGCGGACGATCTCGGGGATGCAGCCTCCCTTGGCCGGGGCCAGCATCGCTCCCTGAGTGCCCATCAACACCAGGATCAAGAATGCTAAAGGAATGCTGGTGATTAGGATGGCCCCCATACCGAAGACCAGGATCAGGGCTTGGGCCACCATGCAAGTGGCCATGACGGTTCGCTTCGGGAACCGATCGGCGACATAGCCCGCCGGACCGGCCAAGAGCACGTAGGGAACTACAAAACACGCCAACCCAATGGAAAGGATCAAGCCCTCGTACCGCGGGCCGAGCACTTCATACCCAATCGGGATGATCAGCCACCGGTAGGCGTTGTCGTTGAAGACGGTCAGGAACTGCATCATCGCCAGCCCAATGAAGCTTGGCGACATCAATCCGGTTTGAGGAACCGATGGGCCCGACAGATCAGCTTGGGGCGATGGCAGCACCGACACGGTTCGCGAGCCCTCCGGCTACTCGAAGGTTGCTACACGGAATTATTCGGCCGGACGCAATTCGGTCCTAGGGGGGCCAGACGCGTTTTTCGCCGCCGCAGGCCGAATTGCGCGCCGCCGCCTCCGCCGATGGACAGTTTCGCCGCGAGCCCTATGCCGCGTCGCTGGCGTGGGCGGAGGCAGCCAGATAGGCCGCGGAGACTTCGGGCGGAATGCGGGTCGGCTTGCCGGTGGCGTAGGCGACGAAGGCCCAGTGAGTTTCGGCCTTGGCCAGCAGCGCGCCGTCGCTGCGGCGGCGGATGCGATAGACGCGCCGCGAGGTGACTTTCTTCATCTCCGCCACCTGGGTCTCCACCACGATCTCGTCGCCAGCCAAAGCCGGCCGCAGATACTCGATGTAGTGCGACCGGGCCACCCAGCCGGCTCCGAGCCGCTCGTAGCGCTGGGCCGTCCAGCCCAAGGTGGCCGAATGAGCCACGGCCGCGTCCTGCATCCAGGCAACGTAGACCACGTTGTTCACCCGGCCCTGCTCGTCGATCTCGTCGGCGGTCACGGTGCGGTAATGCTCGAAGGTTTTGGTTGGCATGACGGCGAGAGGGATTAGGGATTGGGGACTCGGAATTAGGGATCAGCGGCCAGGCACGCGGGCCGCCTTCATTTTGGTAATGCCTCTAGCACCATTCTTGCCACCTGCTTTGCCTGTACTGCGCGCCCTTCCGGCTGGAAGTGGATTCCGTCGCTGGACCAGTACTCCGGGTGATTTTCCACCAGGGCGTAGAGATCGTCAACCGGAATGCCCGCTCTGCCTGCCAAGTCAACCACGATCCTGTTCCTCGCCTTTATCCGTTCATTACCTCCTTGAAGTCTTTGGAGATCCTTGGGGTTGCGTATCGGAGTGCTGGTCGCCCAAATGAGCTTTGCTTCAGGCGCAGTCTGGCGGATCAGTTCCACCAGTCTGGGAAAATCGCGGCGGTATTCTTCCTCGCTGTAGCCGAAGCCGTGAATGCCCACGTTGAAGTGCACCACCGCAAACTTGTAGCTGCTCAGCACCATTTTGATTTGTTCGGCCAGCACCGGATCGCCGACCGCGGCAGACGTGGCCAGCTTGGCCACATACGCCTTGCCCTTAAGGTGCTGGGCCACGTCGCCGTAGTAGGCATTGCAGATCGAGTCGCCGACCAGCAGCACCCGCGGCAAGTCGGTCTTGTTCGCATCGGCGATCCAGGTTTGCACCCACTCGATGTGTTCCCGGGGAATGGTGGGTTCGGCCGCGAAGGCGAAGTCTGCAGGCGTTGCCGAAAGGCAGATCGCAGCTAGAATCCACAGTGGCAGATGGCGGGGCATTGGGGGCTCTCCAAGACGGACTAACGTCAATCGCTCCGGTCTCATAGCCGCTTATGGTACGTTAGGTCCTTGATGGGTGCAACCGCGGCTTGGGATGAAAGCTGTGGCTCACTGGGTACCGCCGAAGGGTATAGACGTGCTGAACTTCAACCACATTCGCGACCTGAGTTAGGTCGTCTCTGCCCCTCTGTCTTCCGCCCCTTGCTCCCAGCCTCCGCCCCCCGCTGCCATCCGGCGACGATCTGCTACAATGCACCCTTTAGGGTGAGCAAACTGCCGGAAGTCCCATGCAATGAAGAAACTGGACACCGTGGCCATCGTGGGGGTGGGCCTGATCGGCGGCTCGATCGGCTTGGCCCTGCGCCAGAGGGGACTGGCTAAATCGGTGGTGGGCATCGGCCGGCGGCAGGTCAGTCTGCGGATTGCCCGGCGGGTGGGGGCCGTCACCCATACCACCATCGATCTGAACAAGGGCGTGGCCGAGGCGGAACTGGTCGTCGTCTGCACGCCGGTCGGGCAGATCGTCAACTTTGTCCGCCAGGCCGCCAGGCATTGCCCCGAGCGGGTGCTCATGACCGACGTGGGCAGCACCAAGCAGATCATCGTCCAGGCCCTCGACGGTGGTCTGCCGCGGGGCTGCCGCTTCTTGGGCAGCCACCCGCTGGCCGGCAGCGAGAAGACTGGCGCGCTATCGGCCACCGCCGACCTGTTCGAGGGACGGGTCACGGTCCTGACGCCCACCAAGAGCACCAGGGCCGAAGACTTCGACCTGCTGGAGGCCTTTTGGGCCGCGCTGGGATCGGTAGTGGTACAGATGTCGCCGGAAGAGCACGATCGGACCCTGGCCATGACCAGCCACCTGCCGCATCTGGCGGCCGCGGCCGTGGCCGTCGCCCTGCCCGAAAGATACTTCCGCTTTTGCAGCACCGGCGCGCTGGACACGACCCGCGTGGCCGCCGGCGATCCGGAGATGTGGCGGCAGGTGTTGTGCATGAACCGCGAAAACGTGCTGTCGGCGTTGGACGAGTTGGGCGGCAAGCTCTCGGCCCTCTACACCGCCATCCGCGACGACCGCCAGGACGACATTTTGCGTTTTCTCACCCTTGCGAAAAAAAACCGCGATGCTTTGGGAAGTTGACATCTATCCGGCCGAAGGTCGGCCCGACCTCGCCGCCAGAGAAGTAGCCGCCGCCGCGACCGAGTTGCATCTGGCCCACGACTTGCAAGCCACTTTTGCCCGAGGCTACCTGATTCAAGGCACGCTCGACTGCGGCCAGGTGACGCGGATCGCCCAGGAGTTGCTCACCGACCTGGTGGTCGAGCGGGCGGTGGTGGCGCCCGCCGGCGATCCCAGCCTCACCGATCTGCCGGCCGGCCGGAGCCTTTGGATCCACGTGCTGCCGAAGCCCGGCGTGATGGACCCGGTGGCCCAGAGCGCCATGCAGGCAGTGGACGATCTCGGGCTCCGCGCCGAAGCGATTCGCACCCTCAAAAAGTACGCCGTGTCGCCGCTCGATGACCAACAGCGCCGGCTGCTGTGCTCCAAAATCCTGGCCAACGACGCCATCGAAGAGGTGATCGTCGGGCCACTCAATTTCGACCGCTTGCAGGTCGGCTCGCCGTATCAATTGCAGGTGGTCACGGTGCCGATCCGCGCCATGGATGATGCCGCCCTGATGCGATTGAGCGGCCAGGGGCAGCTCTATCTCTCGCTGATTGAAATGCAAACGATTCAGTCGCACTTTCGCGGGCTTGACCGCGACCCCAGCGATGTTGAATTGGAGACCCTCGCCCAGACCTGGAGCGAGCATTGCAGCCATAAGACGCTGGCCGGACGGATCCGCTACCGCGATCCCGACGGCCAGCGCGATTTCCAGAACATGCTCAAGGAGACCATCTTCGCCGCCACGCAGCAGTTGCGCACGGCGGCCGGCAAGGACGACTGGTGCGTGAGCGTGTTCGCCGACAATGCGGGCGTGATCCGCTTCGACGATCAGAATAACCTCGTCTTTAAGGTGGAGACGCACAACCATCCTTCGGCCCTGGAACCCTACGGCGGCGCCAACACCGGCATCGGCGGAGTGATCCGCGACCCGATGGGCACCGGCATGGGGGCCAAGCCGATCTGCAACACCGACGTCTTCTGCTTCGCCCCGCCCGATACCCCGGCCGAATCGCTGCCGCCGGGCGTCTTGCACCCACGGCGGGTGATGAAAGGGGTCGTGGCAGGAGTGCGGGATTACGGCAATCGCATGGGCATTCCCACCGTCAACGGGGCGATCTACTTCGATTCGCGCTACCTCGGCAATCCGTTGGTCTATTGCGGCAACATCGGCCTGATCCCGCGCGACCAGTCGTTCAAGCACCAGCAGCCGGGCGATCTCATTGTGGTCGTCGGCGGACGCACCGGCCGAGACGGCATCCACGGGGCCACCTTCAGCTCGGCCGAGTTGACCAGCCATAGCGAGACCGTCTCCGGCGGGGCGGTGCAGATCGGCAACGCCATCACCGAAAAAATGCTCCTCGACGTGCTCTTGGCTGCCCGAGATCGCGGGCTGTACAACGCCGTGACCGATTGCGGCGCTGGGGGACTTTCAAGCGCGGTGGGCGAGATGGGCGAAAAGATCGGGGCCGAGGTCCACCTGGAGCGTGTGCCGCTGAAGTACGAAGGTCTTTCCTACACCGAGATCTGGATCTCCGAGGCCCAGGAGCGGATGGTTTTGGCCGTGCCGCCGGAAAGATGGCCCGAGCTGGCTGCCTTGTGCGCCTCCGAAGGCGTCGAGGCGACGGCGATCGGAGAGTTCGTGCCGACGGGGCGACTCGCACTCCACTACGAAGGTCGCCAGGTAGCCGACCTGGCAATGGCCTTCCTGCACGATGGCCGCCCGCCAGTCGTCCGCGAAGCCATCTACGCGCCGCCACAGTCCCGTCCCCTCTCCCTCCGGGAGAGGGCTAGGGTGAGGGGAAGCAAAGTCTCGCCTCGCGCGCAAGCGGGAGAGAGGCCGG
>JAJYGU010000246.1 GCA_021784975.1 Planctomycetota bacterium | reverse complement strand
GACGCTCGTTCATACACCCGCCCTTAGCGGCCGTCCAGCAACAACTTCCACTTTCGCCAAGGGGACAGTCCCATTTTCGTCGGACGAAAATTGGGACAGTCCCCAACTTGTTCTTGGACGGCCGCTTAGCAGGCACACCTTTCTCGAAGCCCAAGCCGGAAGCCGCGCCCGGTCATGATGCTCTCATCGACGACGGGTACCTGACCGGATTCGGGCAGGACGATCCGCATGGGGGTGGCGTCGAGGATGTCCCTCTGGATGTCGATGCCCGGCGCCACCTGGGTCAACTCGACGCCCCGCGGGGTGAGGCGAAACACGCCCACGTTGGTGACGTAGAAGATCTTTCTGCCTGAAGCGACCGCCTGTTGGCCACTGAAGGTAATCTCGTCCACCTGGTCTACAAACTTCGGTTGGCCGGGCGAGACAATGGAGAGTCGGCCGCCGTTAAGGCGAATCGTGGGACGCACCATCCAACTGCTGACGAAGACCACCGTCTTGGCAATGCTGCTAAAGTCGATGAACCCACCCGGCCCCACGTAGTTGATGGCCCCATCGCCGCGTTTGGAGGCGTTCACATTGCCGTGACTATCGACTTGCAACATCCCGAGGATGCTGATATCGAGTCCGTCGTAGCACCGCTTGAAGATGGCCGCCGAGGAGACGACCTCCCGCGGGCAGACCGCCGAGCCGAAGTAGACGCCGGGGGCGGGCAAGCCGCCCACCACCCCGCTTTCGGTGAACAGGGTAATGTCGTGGAACAGCCCCCCTTCGCAGATCAGCCGGCAAGCCTCCTCCGGCAACCCGGTGCCGATGTTCACCAGGCTGCCCTTGCAAGCATTCTGGGCGAAGACCGAGGCCGCCAGCCGGGCCAGGGCGTGGTCCACCTCGTTTCTCCGCGGCGTAAATCCCAGGATGTGGTTCATGAACTTCAGCCGGGCGATGCCTTCCTCGAGAGGCAGGTCGCTCTCGGTGGTGAACAGGGGCCAGTGCTCGAAGTGTTTGACCGAGCAGGCCTGCGCGGTGTTGGGATAGAAGACGATGGCGTCGACCTCGTCGGGCCGCAAGAAGACTTCGTCATGGCCCTTCTCGACGATCCGGCCGACATTGGCGATCACCACTCCGCCATTGCGGCGGGCCGCCTTGGCGATCTCGTAACTCTCGCCGATCATGGCGCAATGCCGGACGTAAATGTTGCCTTCCCGATCGGCTGAGGGGGCGTTGAACACCGCGACGGTAATCTTAGGGGCGCGGAACCGCAGTTGGTCGCCTTCGATTGTCACCCACTGTTGGCCATCCGGATTGGCGACCGGCGTCCCCCGCCCCAGCCGTGGATCGACGAGAGTGCCCACCCCGGTGCTGGTGGCCCACGACTCTTCGCCGCGGCCTTGTCCGTCCACCAGGAACGCCAACACGCCCTGCGGAAGGCATTGCAACTCGCATTGGCCGGCGTCGGCCAGCCGCAGCAGCGACTTGAAGGTCTCGAAGTGCCCGGTGAAGAGCCGGGTACACAGTCCGGGCAGGCCCAGCTCTTCCAGCGACCCCGGCGAGCGCCCGCGGGCCCCTTGCCCGCCAACCGCCACCACGGTGAGATCCTTAGGGTGTCCGGTTTCCTGGTACAGCTCGCGGATCGCCCAATACATAATGGACGCCCATTGAACGCCGCCGAGGCCCGAGACACCCAGCACCGCGGCGTCGGGGATCAACTGGGCGGCTTCCCAGGGCCCCACGAATCTGGGATTGCCCGGCACAGTGAAACGATAGTGCGAGTTGTGGCGGTAGCGGGTGGCGAAGAACTTGCCGAGGCGATACAGCAACCAGGTCTTGGTCCACAGATTCACGGCCGAGGGTCCTCCTCGGTAGGCGGTAGGCAAGATTTCCGCGAATCGTACCACGATAGCGACCGCGAGGCAATCGCCCAGGCCCCGTGGGCCTTGATGGTTCTTGTTGCGGCCCCCGCGCTGTGATACACTGGCAGCCGTAAAAAAAGGTACGGAGCGATGTCCGCTGACTGTCGAACGCCCAGTAGCAGCGGTGTGCCGTCGCGGCCCTTGTCGGCTTCTCCGGCCTGTAAGGCGGAAGAAAGCGGCGAGACGCCGCTTCTACGATCACGGGGCGGTGAACGCCCCTCCGCATTCCTCGCCAAACCGGTCCCCGATCCGACGCCCGTCCCCAGCGAGGATCGCCAACACACGATTCTGGTGGTGGAAGACGACGCGGCCCTGCGGGGGCTGATTGAAACCTGCCTGGGCCGGCAGGGCTTTGGCACGGTGGGGGTGGCCGACGGGGCCGCCGCCCTGCGGTGGCTCGAGGCCCATACCCCGCAGTTGATGCTCCTGGACTACAGCCTTCCCGACATGCGCGGCGAGGAGCTGCTGGCCGAGTTGGACCTCCGCGGACGCCGGGTTCCGTTTGTGGTGGTCACCGGGCACGGCAGCGAAACGGTGGCGGTCGAGATGATGAAGCGTGGGGCTCAGGACTACCTAACCAAGGGCGCCTCATTCGTCAAGCTCCTGCCGGCAGTGTTGATGCAGGCCCTGGGCCGGCTTCGCCAGGCTCAGCGGCTGGCGGCCGCCGAGGAGGATCTCCGCCGGGCCCACAGCGAGCTGGAAGAGCGGGTGCGGCAGCGGACGGCCGAGCTGGCTGAGGCCAACCAGCGCTTGCGGTTCGAAATCGACGAGCGGCGGCGGGCGGAAGAGCGATTGCAGCGGCATCAGGCCGAACTGGCCCACGTGGCTCGCTTGAGCACCATGGGAGAAATGGTCGCCGAACTGGCCCACGAACTGAACCAGCCGCTCAGCGCGATCTGCAGCTATGCCCAGGCCGGCCAACGGCTGCTCCACTTGGGAGCGGCCGAGCACGTCGAATCCTTGTTCACCGCCCTGAACCAGGTGGGCGAACAGGCCGATCGGGCCGCCGGGATCATCCGCCGCTTGCGCCAATTCGTCACCAAGGCCAAGCCGGCGCCGGTCGTCCTGGAGGTCAACGCCTTGGTGCGCGAGGTGGCCGAGCTCATGCAACTCGACGCTCGGGTGGCTGAGGCCCAGGTCGATTTCGAGCTGGCCGGCCGTTTGCCGCCGGCCAAGGGAGATCGCACCGAAATCGAGCAAGTGCTGGTGAACCTGATGCGCAACGCCTTTGAGGCCATGCGCACCTCGAACCGCCGGCCGCGGCGGCTCACCCTGCGCACCGAGGGCCAAGCCGCCGGCTGGGTCCTGGTCACCGTCCGCGACAGCGGGCCCGGCATCGCCGCCGAAGCCCGGCCGCAAATCTTCGATCGCTTCTACACCACCAAAGCCGACGGCATGGGCATGGGATTGCCCATCAGCCAGTCGATTATCGAGAGGCATGGCGGGCAGTTGTGGGCCGCTCCCGATTCCGGCCACGGCGCAAGCTTCTGTTTTACGCTGCCCATCGACCACGGAGAGCCGCCTCATGGATAAGGAGCCCACGGTTTTCATCCTGGATGACGATCCGGCCGTGCGGCAGGCATTGACCGCGTTGATCCGCTCGATGCAACTCCGCGTCGAGGCCTTCGATTCGGCCGGGCAGTTCCTCGACCGCTTCGATCGCCGCCAGCCCGGCTGCTTGCTGCTGGATGTTCGCATGCCGGGCATCAGCGGCCTGGAGGTGCTCGATCGTTTTCGGCAGCAAGAGGTCGGCCTGCCGGTGATTGTCATGTCGGCCTATGGCGACGTGCCGATGGTCGTGCGGGCCATGAAAGCCGGCGCCTTGAACTTCCTGGAAAAACCGTGCCGCGATCAGCAACTCTGGGAGGCCATCCACGAGGCGATCGCTTGGGACGCGGCCCACCGCTGCCAGTGGACCGCCCGTGCCCGAGCCCTCCGCCGCTTGGAACGCTTAACCTCCGGCGAACGCCTGGTGCTGCGATTGTTGATCGACGGCTATTCGAACAGGTCGATTGCCGAACAGCTCCATTTCAGCGTGCGAACCATCGAGGTCCGCCGGGCCAAGGTCATGAAGAAGATGAAAGCCGAGTCGTTGGCCGAATTGATTCGCATAACCCTGGAGGCCGAGGCGGACTTGGACGAACCGCAGCCGGACCTGGGGCCGGCGGGCGCGGCATGAGCGCACGCGTCGAGGCGCAGCGGCCAAATCCGAAATGCGAAGCTCGAAATCCTAGACAAGTCCGAAGGTCCACAAGGAGTCTTGCCATGGTGTTGTTGGACTTCAGCATTTTCCCCCTGGACAAGGGGGAAAGCCTCAGCGCCTATGTTGCGCGAGCGGTCGATATCGTCGATCGCAGCGGACTCTCCTATCGCTGCCATGCGATGGGCACGACCATCGAAGGCGAGATGGAACCAGCGCTTGACGTGGTGCGGCGTTGCCTGGCGGCCATGACCGCCGATTGCGACCGGGTGGAGTGTTCGATCAAGATCGATTACCGCAAAGGGCCCCCCGGCCGGCTGGCCGGCAAGGTGGCCAGCCTCGAACAGAAACTGGGCCGCCCGCTGCGACACTAGCCGGCCGTTCACGGGGACTGTCCCCATTTTTGTGGCAGGCCGGGCACCGACCGAAGGTTGGTCGCAGCAGCGTGGTTGCCACAAACATGGGACTGCCCCCTTGGGCCGGCAATAGACACTGGCACTTCTGCCGGGCTATACTTGTGAAAGTAGTCTGCCTGCCGCACTGCTTCCCATGTCACCACTGGTCACCGAGCTACGGGCCGCCGCTGGTCGAGAGAATGTCCTCTCGGCGCCTTCGGAGTTGGCCGTCTATGACTGCGATGGCCTGACCATCGAACGTCAGCCACCCCGCGCGGTGGTTTTGCCCGGCTCGACCCGGCAAGTCGCCGCGGTGATTCGGGTTTGCCAACGGCAGGGCGTGCCGGTGGTGCCGCGCGGGGCCGGCACCAGCCTGGCCGGCGGCTGCGTGCCGCTGGGCGAGGCCGTGGTGCTGGCACTCTCGCGAATGAACAAGGTCTTGAGCATCGACCTCCGCAACCGCATGGCGGTGGTTGAGGCCGGCGTGGCCAACCTCCAGCTCGCGCGGGCCTTGAGCGGCACCGGCTTCCATTTCGCGCCCGACCCGTCGAGCCAAGCCGCCAGCACCATCGGCGGCAACACGGCCACCAACGCCGGCGGCCCGCACACCCTCAAGTATGGCGTCACCGTGAACCACGTGCTTGGGGTCGAGGTGGTTCTCAGCAACGGTTCGATTGTGCAGTTCGGTCCGGTCGGGGATCCGGCCGGACTCGATCTGATCGGCCTGTTGGTGGGCAGCGAAGGCACGCTGGGGATCGTCACCAAGGTCTGGGTCCGCTTGATGCCCAATCCGCAAGATTTCCACACCCTGCGGGCGATCTTCGCCGACGTCGCCGATGCCAGCAACGCAGTGAGTCAGATCATCGCCGCCGGCATCATCCCCGCCGCCATGGAGTTGATGGACCAGGGCATACTGGCGGTCGTGGAAGAGGCGTTTCACTTCGGTTTTCCGACCGACGCCGGCGCAATCCTGATTCTGGAGGTCGATGGCCCGAGGGCGGGTCTTGATCGGCAGCAGCAAAGGATCGTGGAGCTTTGCCGGCAATTCGGCGCCCGCGAAGTGCTCCAGGCATCGACCGCCCCGCAGCGCGAGCTGCTCTGGAAGTGCCGCAAATTGGCGGTCGCGGCTACGGGGCGACTCAGCCCCAGCTACCTGATCGAAGACGGCGTGGTGCCGCGAAGCCGATTGCCGCAGATCATTGACCGCATCGCCGAAATCGGCCGCCGGCACCAGATTCGCATCGTCAACGTGGCCCACGCCGGCGACGGCAACGTCCACCCCATCCTGCTGTTCGACGAACGCGACCGCCAACAAGTTGATCGAGCTTTGGCCGCCGGCCGGGAAGTGCTCGAGGAGTGTATTGCGTGCGGCGGCAGCGTGACCGCCGAACACGGCATCGGCATTGAGAAGATCGCCCTGATGGGCCGCCTGTTCGCGCCCGCCGATCTGGAGGCGATGCGCCGTGTTCGCCAGGCGTTTGATCCTTCGCTGCGCCTGAATCCTGGAAAGCTGATACCGCCGCGGGGACTATCCCCTTTGGATCGAGGCCATCCACAATGATCTCCGCTTCCCAAATTACCGAATCCTTGACGCCCGCCGACACGGCCGCGGTGGCAGAGGCGGTCCGCAACGCCGGCAGCCGGGGCATGGCCGTCTATCCGATTGGCGGCGGCACACAGTCGGGCTACGGAGCCGCCCCGTCGCGGCCGGGCATCGGAGTCTCGCTGGCCAACCTTAACCGGGTGATCGACGATCCGGCCGACGACCTGACCATCACCGTGGAGGCCGGGCTGACGCTGGCCGCGCTGGACCGATGCCTGGCGGTCCGTCGGCAACGCCTGCCGGTGGATGTGCCGCGGCCGAAACAAGCCACCGTGGGCGGGGCGGTGGCCGTCAATGCCGCCGGTCCCCGCCGCTACGGCTACGGTACCATCCGCGACTATGTGCTTGGCTTCACGGCCGTCGATGGCACCGGCACGGTCTTTTCCGGCGGCGGAAGCGTGGTGAAAAATGCCGCCGGCTACAACATGGCCCGCTTGATGTCCGGCTCGTTGGGCACACTGGGCATCCTGACGCAGGTCACGCTCATGGTCCGTCCGCCCGCCGAGGCAGCGGCCCTGTTGGTCTGCGATCTCGCGCAAATTGAGGCGGCCGAGCCGCTCCTCGCCGATCTGGTCCGCTCGGACGTCCGTCCAATCGCCATCGAGTTGCTGGCCGGACAACTGCCCGATGAGGACGGGTTGTTTGGCCCGCCACCCAAGGGGGACAGTCCCATTTTCGCGGCGGACACGGCGGTCGCCAAGAAGCAAATCTTCCCCGCCGCGAAGGGCACCGGCCGAAGGTTGGTCGGGACAGTCCCCTGTGAACGCGCCGCCCGGCTGTGCGTCGGTCTTGAAGGGTCTTCGGAGGAGGTGGACTGGATGGTCGAGGAGCTCCACCGCGATTGGAACGCCGCCGGGGTCGGCGTTACCAGGCAATGGACTGGCCCCTACGGCGACCCCATTTGGCAGCAGCTCACGGAAATGCCCGGCAATGCGGAACTCAGCATGGAAATCCACGTCTTGCCGAGCGCAACTGTGGCCACCCTCGGCAAGCTCTTGCCGCTTGTTCCCCACGGCGCCATTCAGGCCCGCGCCGGCAACGGCGTGATTCGCATCGGGCTTTCTTGCCGCGCAGAAGACTGCCGGTGCGTTGGCGAGGCCGATGCGGTTGGGCCGACGGCCGTCGCCCTGATCCGCCAACTCCGCGAAATTGCGGCCGCGGCCGGCGGCAAGCTGGTCGTAGCTCAACATCCCGACGATACTCCTCTCACCGCCGCCGACATTTGGGGCCCGCCCGGCCCGGCGGTCCGTGTGATGCAGGCCGTCAAGGATCGTTTCGATCCCCACAACCTCCTTAACCCCGGCCGATTCATATTCCCATGAGCCGAAAACACTAAAGGGGACTGGCTCCGTCGCACGGTTCACGGTTGCCCGACGAAAATGGGTCGCGGCGACGGTGCCTGTCCCCGTTGGCGGCGCAATCGTCATGCAGGGAAATGGCTTTCACAACGCGAAACTTTTTACCGCCGTCAATCCGGCGGCAACCATCGACTATGCGCTGTTCCAGCGCTGCGTGCATTGCGGCCTGTGTACCTCGAGTTGTCCGACGTATACCGAGCTGGGCGACGAGAATGACAGCCCCCGCGGCCGCATCCAACTGATGCGGATGGTGGCCGACGGCCATCCGTTGAGCGATCGCATGCGGCGGCACCTGGAGCTCTGCCTGGATTGCCGCGCGTGCGAAACGGCCTGCCCTTCCGGGGTGCGCTACGGGCGGCTGATCGAGCCCTTCCGCCTGGCGGTCGAGCAGGCCGACCAGCGCGGCGAGGCGCGTTACGATTGGTTCCGCGAGATCGTCCTCTTCCGACTCTTTCCTTATGCCGATCGCATGCGGAGGCTGTTGCTGCCCGTGCGGCTCATGCAGCGGCTGGGATGGTACGAGATGGCCGAACGGCTGGGGCTGTTCCGAGTGATCCCCGGCCGGCTGGGACGGATGGCGCCGCTGCTGCCCTCTCGGCTGCAGACCGCTCCGCGGCTGCCAAAATTCCTGCCGGCGGTGGGACGGAAGCGGGCGCGGGTGGCCTTCTTCGTGGGCTGCGTGGCCGACGCCGTATTCCGGCCCACCCACTGGGCCACGCTCCGGGTGTTGCAACAGAACGGCTGCGATGTGTTCATCCCGCCCGAGCAGGGCTGCTGCGGGGCGATTCACTTCCATTCGGGCGACAACCGCGGCGCCCGGCGGATGGCCGATGCCAATCTGGTGGCCTTCGAGCTGGACCGCTACGATGCGATCGTGGTCAATCACGCCGGCTGCGGGGCGATGATGAAAGAATACGGCCTGCACTGGCAAGACGGCCTGCAGCCGCATCGCGCCAAGTTCGCCGCCAAGGTGAAGGACATCAACGAGTTTCTCGACAATCTGGGCATGGTCCCGCCTGCCGGCCGCATCGAGGCCGTGGCCACCTACCACGATGCCTGCCACTTGGCCCACGCCCAGGCAATCACCGAGGCCCCGCGGCGGCTGCTCTCGCTCATTCCCGGATTGGAGCTGCGCGAACTGCCCGAGTCGGGCATTTGCTGCGGCTCGGCCGGCGTCTACAACCTGAACCAGGCCGAGATGTCGGACCGGCTGGCCCAGCGCAAGGTTGAGAATATCTTAAGCACGGGCGCTCGCATCGTGCTGGCCTCCAACGCCGGCTGCCTCCTGCAAATCCAGCGCGAGCTACGGCGCCGCAAGCTGCCGCTGTTCGTCATGCACCCCATGGACCTGCTCGACCTGAGCTACGAGAGCAAGCGGCCTTGGCGTGGGTGAAGGACCACGCGCCTCGCGCCAATCCGGGCAGGGCCGCGATGCTGCGAGTGACCGCATCCACCGCCGCAAGTGCTTGTCTGCTCAAAAGAAAAGACCCGCTGACAACCACCGTCAACGGGCCTTGTGTGCGAGGGCGACGGGAATCGAACCCGCAACCACCGGATCGACAGTCAAGCGCGGGTGAGTTGCAAGAGGCGAAACCGCAAGAGGTTGCGCCGACGCCTTCGCCGATTTGCACCAGGGTTTGCACCAGCAACCCGGAAAATGGTAACGGCGACGGCCCCGATTGTACTCTGCCGCGGCCGTCGCCACAATCCGCCATTGCCCCCGCCACCGGCAAGCGAGAGCAAGGCGAAGGGGATGCCGCTGCCGACCAGGGCGACTCGCTGGCGAAGCTCGCCGCTGAACTCGCCAAGCTCTCGCCGGTCGACCGGGCGCGGCTTGCTGCCATGCTCGAAACGCAGGGCTAGGGGGTTAAATCACGGCGGAGGGTCGTCCAAAACCGCACTTTTGATAGGGGAGGACATGACAAGACGCAACACTTCTTTACGAAATGCAACAGTTTCAGCCAGTCAAGCACTCGCTATCGAGACGCTACTTGCGGGGGAAAGCGTGACCCAAGCGGCTGCCGTCGCGGGCGTGGATCGGGCCACCGTGCATCGTTGGCTCAAGGACGATTGTGCGTTTCAGGCGGAATGGAACCGAGAACGGCTTGCGCTTCGTGAACGCATGACGGCGCGGCTGACCCGGTTAGCTGAAAAGGCGGTTGATTGCATCGAAATGGCAGTTGGCAACGACCCCAAAACCGCCTTGGCTGTGCTCAAGGGGATTGGGCTTCTCTCTGGACAGTCGCCGCCGATCGGCAGTGCGGACTTGACGGACTTAGAAAAGGAGGCACGCGAACGGGACTTCATGCGGTGGATCGGTTAGACTAATGATCGGGACGGCCGGCCGCTGATTGCAACGGCACCGGCCAAGCGGTTTGGGCCGGTCGGCGCGTTATTCGCCTTTCTCGCCACCGGCTCGGGCCGACCCGATCTAACGAAAGGCGAACGCATGGCTTCTCCTCTCGATAACCGAACCCCCGAATGGCAAACCCTCGTCAAAATCAAAGCCGCGGCGGAGTTGCTCTATTCCTCTTACTCCAAAGATTCGGAGCGATACCGCCTTGCCAAAGAGGCTTTGGCGGATTCAGCGCCTTCGGAAAGGCAGCCCAAAGAGGAGTGGTTGACCAAGCTCTCACAGGTGTGCGACGAACACTGGCGTACCCTCCAAGATTTGGTGAGCACCATTGAAAGTGAATGGCCTGATCTGCCAATAGCGCTTCGTGTGGTGACGCCCAGCGGCTTGACAGCAGACAGCGGTATAGCTTGGCATGAAAGGCATCGCCCCGATTGGGACGCCGCTTGCAACGACTTCCAACAAATCGTGAAGACCACAGAAATCCTTCTAAGCGCCCGAACACCGCCGGCCCCGGGAGCGAAGCAAGGCGAAGGGAATGGCGGGGCCGACGCGGCACCAGGGCAGGAACAATTGCCCCCTGCCCTTACTCAGGAATCTGTGTTGCGTCAACTACAACCGGCCGTGCGAAAAGCCTACTTGGCTTTCCAGTATGCCGA
>JAJYGU010000260.1 GCA_021784975.1 Planctomycetota bacterium | reverse complement strand
CTTCTCGACCAGGTCCCACCAGAATCGACTGAGATCGCGAGTCGGATTGCCCAGCAACTCCGCCTTCTCATAAAGCCCCTTCTCGAAGCGGAACATGACCTGGCAGAACCGCGAGAACACCAACAGGCGGTTGCGCTGCCAGCGGTCGGCGGCGTTCTGGAACTGCTGCGGGCGGGCAATCCGCGCCCCAAAAGCCCGCAGCCAATTGGCGTTGTAAGCAAACCGCTCGAACATCATGGCGATGCCCTCGGTGCAGAGCGGATGGGCGTCGGTGTGCAGCACATACGGCAGCGCCGGGCCCACGTTCTCGCTGTAGACGGCGTGCCCCAACTCGTGCAGCATGGTCCCCAGCCATTCGCGCCCTGGCACCACGTTCGCCAACACGCGGACGTCGCCGGCGCGGTCGATGTCCATGCAGAAGGCGTGCGGATTCTTGCCCGGCCGCTCGTACAGGTCGCTGCGCTGCAGCACGCCGTCCACCGGCAGCCCGATGCCGTCGTAGAAGCTGCGGCAGACCTGGACGCTGTCCAGCGGGCGGTAGATCGACTCGGGCAAGTCGCCCAGCGGGTCCGGCGCCTCCTGGAAGAACGGGTCGTGGTAGTGCCAGGGGCGGAGATCGCTGACCGAGATCCCATAGGTACTAGCCAGCGCGGCGTCGATCTCGGCCTTGGCCGCGTGGTAGGGCTGGCGGGTCAAGCGGTCCAAGTCGTCGAAGAGTCTCAGGATCTGGGCTTCGTCCTGCTCGGCCAGATAGAGCTGCATGACGTGGTAGTTGGCAAAGCCCAGTTTCCGCGCCGCCTGGTTCCGCATGCCCACCAACTTCAGCAGGTCCTTGACCACCGCCCGGCCGACCTGCTTGCTCGCCTCCCAGGCGGCCTGCCGTTCGACAGGATCGGTCGATTCCCGCAGGGTGCGGCGGATCTGGTTGTCCGTGATTTCGCTGCCGTTGAGTTTCGGCCGGAAAACGTTGAAGGTGTGCTGGATGGCGTTGTCGGTGGCCGTCATGGCCTTCAATAGTTCGGGATCGATCTGTTTGCCCAGGTATTCCAGGTATAAGACCTTAATCTGCCGGGCCAAGAGAGGATCGAGCAGGCCGTCTTGTTGGATGGCTTTCAGCTCGGCAAACGCCCGGCGATCCGACAGGGCCAGCGCCAGCTTGGTTTCGGCCTCTTCCTTGCGTTTGAAATCCTCATCTTTGCCGGTGAGGTTGGCGATCCAGGCTGCCCGATTGGCCTCGATCTCCAGCGGGCGGACGGTGGCCTCGTAGTGCTGGATGAAACGGCCGGCGCGGGCCCCGTCGGCGGCCGGATCGGCGGCCCGGCAGCAACAGCACACCACGCACGGCCCCAAGACATTAACGAGCATGCCAATTAGCAGAAGATAACGAGCGGACATAGCACCCCCCTTTTTCTCGGGCGAGAAGGTGTGACGTTCATGGTACGGCAGCACGCACTTGCCGGCAAGAGCGGCTGTGCATCGCGCTACCGGTCGAACCACTTCCTGAAGATGTGCCGGGTGGCCGCCCGGCCGGCGCGGGCGATGGCCGTGGTCAAAGGGATGCCTTTGGGGCATACCCGCACGCAGTTCTGCGAGTTGCCGCAGACCTGAATGCCGCCCTCGGCCACCAGCGCGTCCAATCGCTCGGTGGCGTTCATCGCCCCGATGGGGTTGGAATTGAACAGCTCCACCTGGGCGATGGCGTGCGAACCGATGTAGGCCCGCATGTTGGCCGTCCGCAGGCGGGCGTTATAGGCCTCGGGAGTCTCTCCCTCGCGGTATTCCAATTCGATCTTCAGGAATTGGGGGCAGGCCTCCAGGCAGCAGCCGCAGCTCATGCACTTGCTGTACAAGTAGGCCATCTGCTGCGCCTCCTGCGACTGCCGCGGTCCTGGTCCCAGGTCGTAGTAGCTATCGACCGGCACCCAGGCGAGGATCTTTTCCAGGATCGCGAAGATCCGCGAACGGTCGACCACCAGGTCGCGCAACACCGGGAACTTGGTCATCGGACGGAGCTCGATCTCGCCCGGCCGGTCCTGGAGCAACTGGGCCACCAATGCGGTACACGCCTGGCGAACCCAGCCGTTGATCAACATCGTGCAGGCCCCGCAGACTTCTTCCAGGCAGTTGCACTCCCAGGCCACCGGGGCCACGTCCCGGCCGTCGTCGGTCCGGGGATTCTCGGCAATCCGCTGCAAGACGCTGATGCAATTCATGTCGGCCTCGTATTCCAGCGCGAAGCGTTGCCAGTAGCGTCGCTTCCGCGGCCCGTCCTGCCGCAGAACTCGCACATAAAATCTCTGGCCGGGCTGGCAATCGGAGGCGATAGGGCGATGGAAAGAGGATGAATTAGACGTGGTGTTCATTTTACATTTTGCACTTTGCATTTTTCATTTTGCATTTGTATCCTTCGTACTTCTCCCTCACCCTAACCCTCTCCCGAAAGGAGAGGGGACATTGGTCCTCACCCTGGCCCTCTCTCGGAGGCAGAGGGGACGGCTTCCGCCTTCGCTTTGGCGGTCCGCTCGCGCTCTTTCCAGACTTGTTCAATCACGTCGCCGCCGACCACCCCGTACAATCGGGGACGCGGCCGCACCAGCCGCGTGTCGACCTCCTCGTAGCTGATCTGCGGCTCACCGTCGGACGACCAGGCGGCCACCGTCGATTTCAACCAGCGGCGATTATTATCCGCGAAGCGTTCGCACCATGCCTCAGCCTGCCGGCGGCGCTCGGCCGGGTCGGTGGCCTCGACCGCCGGCATCTCGAACTCCGGCTTGTAATGGGCCCCGCGACATTCGTCCCGCGCCAACGCCCCTTTAACGATCGTCTTGGCCAGCGGAAACATGTCTTGCAAGGCCCGCAGGAAGACGACGTTCTGATTGGCCCACTCACCGTGGTCGGCCAACGAACAAGCTCGCGCCTTCTCTTCCATCGCGCAGATTTTTCCGTAGCCGTCGGCCAGCTCGGCGTTGTGGCGCACCACGGTGGCAATTCGCGTCATAAGCTGGCCCAGCTCGGTGTGCAGCCGATAGGGATTCGGGCCGCCGTCGGGCCGCGCCAGCAGTGCCTTGTATTCCGCCTGATATTTGGCGGTGGCACGATCGTAGAGGGCCGCCGTTTGATCGCGGGCGTCGCCGCCGGGGAGGTTATCGCTGTAGGCCACCACCCCCGGGGCTACCGTCAGCCCGCTGAACAGACAGGCCACCAGCGAATTGGCCCCCAGGCGATTGGCCCCGTGGAACTGGTAGTCGCACTCGCCGATGGCGAAGATGCCGGGCACGTTGGTGTGCTGATTCCGCGGCGAGCCGACGTTCAGTCCGCCGGCCGCGTTGGCTTCAAAGTCGCACCACAGCCCGCCCATCGAATAGTGGACGGCCGGAAAGATCTTCATCGGGGTGACGCGCGGATCGGCCCCTTGGAACCGCTCGTAGATTTCCAGGATTCCGGCCAGCTTTTGATCCAGCACCTCCCGCGGCAGGGCGGTGACGTCGAGATAGACGCACATGCGATCGGTCTCGACGCTCAGCCCCTCGGTGAGGCATACTTTGAAGATTTCGCGGGTCGCGATGTCGCGGGGCAACAGGTTGCCGTACTGCGGATAGCGCTCTTCGAGAAAGTAGTAGCGCTGGTTTTCGGGGATGCGGGTGGGCGGGCGGGGGTCCTGGGGCTTGCGCGGCACCCAGATGCGCCCGCCTTCGCCGCGGGCGCTCTCGCTGATGAGCCGCAGCTTATCGGCCCCGGGGATGGCAGTGGGGTGGACTTGCACGAACTCGCCGTTGGCGTAGCGCGCGCCCGCCTGAAAGGCCCGGCTGGCGGCGCTGCCGTTGCAGGCCATGGAATTGGTCGAACGTCCGAACAGCAGGCCGCAGCCGCCGACCGCCAGAATCAGGGCATCCGCCGGGAAGGCCCGAATCCGCATGGTGATCATGTCCTGGCCGACGCAGCCCCGCAAACGGCCCTGCTCGTCGAGGATCGGCCCCAAGAAATCCCAGTCCTCGAACTTGCGGAGCTTGCCGGCCACTTCCCAGCGGCGGACCTGCTCGTCCAAGGCGTAGAGGAGTTGTTGGCCGGTGGTCGCCCCGGCAAAGGCGGTGCGGCGGTAAAGCGTGCCGCCGAAGCGGCGCTGGTCGCGGAAGCCCTCGGGCGTGCGGTTGAAGGTAACGCCCAGGCGGTCCATCAGGTTGATGATCCGCGGGGCCCAATCGGCCATCTCCTTGACCGGCGGCTGGTGCTGCAAAAAATCACCGCCGTAGACGGTGTCTTCAAAATGCTTCCCCTCGTTGTCGCCGAGCTGCCGGGTGAGATTGTTGACGCTGTTGATGCCCCCCTGGGCGCAGGCGCTGTGCGACCGCTTCAACGGCGTGAGGCTCATCACCGCCACCTCGCAATCCAACTCCGCCAGCTTCATGGCGGCCGCCATGCCCGCCAGCCCGCCACCGACGATCATCACCGAGGGTTTCGCCATGGTCGTCCGTCCTCAGATGTTAGCGAATCACCGTCGTTGCCATGCCCCACAGCGCGCCTAGGCCCATCACCGCCAGCCCCAGGCCGACGGCCGCACAAAGCATGGTGGCCCAACGCTGGGCGGCGGGGCTGGTCCAGGCGCCCCAGGTAATGCCCATCGTCCACACGCCATTGGCAAGGTGGTAGACGCAGGCCAGCACGCCGACCAGGTACGCCGCGGCCACCCACCCAGACGCCTGCACGCTGGCGGTGGCGGTGGCGGCGGCACGGGCGGCGTCGAATGTCCCGCCGCCCAAGGGATGGGTGACGTGGGCTACCCACCACGACTCCTGGATCCAGCCGCGGGTGTCGAACACGTGCCAGGCGATGAAGGCGAAGGCCACCACCCCGGTCCAGCGCTGAAACGTGTAGCGGAAGTTGCGGGCGTAACGGTAATAAAGCAGGTTCCGCTTACCGCGGGCCACGATGATCAGGCCGATCAGGGCGTGAGCCACGATGGGCAGCAGGATGCACGACCACTCCACCACCGGTAAAGTGATCGGACCCAGACTGTGGATCTGGTCGACCCGCATCTGAAACGTCGCTGGCCCGTCGAGGATGCTGAAGTTAGTGACGAAATGGATGAACAGGAACGCGCCGACCGGGAGCAGCCCGATCAGCGAGTGCAGCCGCCGAACCAGGAATTCGTAGCGTCCGAAGATTGAGGCGGGGTCGGGCCGCTGCATTTTATACTCCCTACGGCGCGAGCTGAAACAAATTGTTGCCACTGGGAACGTCTGTTCCGCTCTCAAGCGTGAGCAATCTACAGTTCCTTGGAGCGGATGACGATCAGCTTGCGGATTTGCATGTCTTCCATGGTGTATTCGATGCCGCTGACGCCCATGCCTGATTCTTTCAAGCCGGCAAACGGCATCCAATCCACACGAAACGCGGTATGATCGTTGACCATGACCGCCGAGGCGTTCAAACGGCGGCAGCAGCGCAAGGCGGAATCGAGATCGCGGGTGAAGACGGCGGCCTGAAAGGCGTAGGGCACAGCATTGGCCCGGCCGACGGCTTCGTCCAGCCCATCGAAGGGAGAAATACAGACCACCGGCCCAAAGACCTCCTGGGCCATCACTCGCGCGTCGAGCGGCGGATCCAACAGCACCGTGGGCGCAAAGCAACTGGCGGAGATCGCCCGGCCGCCGCAGAGAACTTTTGCCCCGCGGCCAGCGGCTTCCTGCACCCACTCATCGACCCGCTGCACCTCGCGATGCCGGATGAGCGGCCCCACCTGCGTCTCCGGCGAGAGCGGGTCGCCGACCTTGAGCGCGGCGGCAGCCTCGGCCAGCCGCTCGGCCAGCGCGGCGGCGATCGTTCGCTGGGCGAACACCCGCTGCACTGAGACGCACACCTGCCCGGCGTGATAGAAGCCGCCCTTGGCCAACAGAGGCAGGGCCGCGTCGAGATCGGCGTCGGCGGCCACCACCACCGGCGCCGCCCCGCCGTGTTCCAGCGAGCAGCGCGTGCCCGGCGCCAACTGGTTGCGGAGCATCCAGCCCACCTTGTCGCCGCCGATGAAACTGAAGAAACCGATCCGCCGATCCGAGACGGCCGCCTGGGTCAGCTCGCGGTCGACGATCAACAGCGATTGGCACCACTCCTCGGGCAAGCCGGCCTCGCGGAAAATCCGCACCAGCCGCAGGCACGACAGCGGCGCGGCCGCCGCCGGCTTGATGACGATCGGACAGCCGGCGGCCACGGCCGGGGCCACCTGGTGCACCGCCATGTTCAACGGATGATTGAAGGCGCTGTAGGCAAGAACCACGCCGATCGGCTCGTACTGCGTCACCGCCAGCCGGCCCATCGAGGCGGCGTTGCGGCTCATGGGAATCTCGCGGCCGGCCTGAAAACGCAGACATTCGGCGCTGAGCGTCACGCTGTCGATGGCTCGATCCACCTCCACCAGCGAGTCGACCAGCGGCTTTCCGCCCTCGTGAGCGGCGCCGCAAGCAAGCTCCTCGCGGCGCTCTTGCATGAGGGCGGCCGCCCGCCGCAAGATGGCGATCCGCTCGGCCGGGCTGAGCCAGCGGTCGCGGTCGGAGAATAGCGCGTGGGCGGTGGCCAACGCCTGCTCGACACCGTCGCGGTCCACGCAGGCCACTGTACCAATGGGGGCGCCGTCGAACGGCGAACAGATCTCGGCCGCCTGACCCGCCGGACGAGCCCCAGGCACCATCAACGGAAAATGCTCGACCATGAACGGCAACCTTTCGTGGCGTGTGTCCGGTCCCCTCTCCCTCCGGGACACGGTTAGGGTAATCGTGTGTCTGGTCCCCTCTCCCTCCGGGAGAGGGCTAGGGTGAGGGCGGTGACACGCAGAACCGTCGTCGCAACTTCAAGCTCCCTCACCCCCGGCCCCTCTCCCAAAGGGAGAGGGGAGACCCTGCTTACACCGGGCACTCCATCTTGCCCAACTGTTCGGTCAGTTTCATGTTCTCGGAGTAATCCACCGGGCAATCGATCACTACCACCGTGTTGTCGGCGATAGCCTGCTGAAGGATGGGAATCAACTCGTCGGCGGCCCCCACCCGATAGCCCTTGGCCCCGAAACTCTCGGCGTATTTTACGAAGTCCGGGTTGCCGAAGTCCACGTAGCTCTTCCGGCCGAACTGCCGCATCTGATGCCAGGCGATCAGTCCGTAGCCGTTGTCGTTCCAGATGACCACGATGATCGGCGTACCGATGCGGATGGCCGTCTCCAGCTCTTGGGAGTTCATCATGAAGCCGGCGTCGCCGCTGACGGCGGCTACGATGCGGTCGGGAAAGGCCAGCTTGGCGGCGATGGCCCCCGGCACGCTGATGCCCATCGAAGCGAATCCGTTGGAGATAATACAGGTGTTGGGATGTTCCGGCTGGTACATCCGGGCCATCCACAGCTTGTGGGCCCCCACGTCGGAGATCACGATCGCCCGCGACGCCAGCACTCGCTGCAGGTCCCACACGATCCGCTGCGGCTTCAAGGGAAAGCTATCGTCGTCGGCATGGGCCGACAGCTCGTTCATGATCGCCAGCCACAAGGCGGCCGGGGAATGCGTGCTGGGCAGCGACTGCTCGGCCACCGCGTCCAGCGATTCGCCGATGCTGCCCACCACCTCGACATCGGCGATATAATGCTCGTCCACCTCGGCCGGCAAGCTATCGATATGAACGATGCGGCAGTGGCCGTCGGGATTCCAGCGGTTCGGGTGGTATTCCACCATGTCGTAGCCGACGGCGATGACCACGTCGGCCCGATCGAAGCCGCAGGAGACGAAATCGTGGGCCTGCAAGCCGACCGTCCCGAGCCATAGGGGGTGCGAAAATGGGACCACGCCCTTGGCCATAAAGGTATTGGCCACCGGGATGTTGAGTTTTTGGGCGAAGTCCAGCAGCCGGCCGGCCGCCCCGGCGCGAATCACCCCGTTGCCGGCCATGATCAGCGGATAGCGGGCGGAAGAGATGATCTTGGCCGCCCGCTCGATGCTGGCCTCCGGGGCCAACGGCTGCGGCGGCCTCTGCACCGCCAAGGGGACCAGGTTGTGGACCTCGCTTCGGGCGATGTTCTCCGGCAGGTCGATGTAACTGACGCCCGGCTTCTCGCGCTGCGCCTGCTTGAACGCCTTGCGGACCACCTCGGGGATGGTCTCCGGCTCGATCACCTGCACGGAATACTTCGAGATGGGGCGAAACAGGTTGACCAGATCGAGGTGCTGGTGGGTCTCCTTGTGCATCCGCGTGGTCGAAGATTGCCCGGAGATGGCCACCACCGGGGCGTGGTCCATATTGGCGTCGGCCACGCCGGTCACCAGGTTGGTGGCCCCCGGCCCGAGGGTGGCCAGGCAGACGCCGGCCCGCCCGGTCAGCCGCCCGTAGACATCGGCGATAAAGGCGGCCCCTTGCTCGTGACGGGTGGAGATGAAGCGGATCGGGCTGTCATACAAAACGTCCAGGATGTCGACATTTTCCTCGCCCGGGATGCCAAAAATGGCCTCCACCCCCTCGTTCTCAAGGCAGCGAACAAACAGTTCAGCGGCTTTCACAATGTAGTCCTCACCCGGCACCATGCGTAGCATGGTCGGCGTGACCCTTCTTCTCCCCCCCTTAGCCTGCAAGAAGTATAGGCAAATTGCCCATTCGGTCAATCCGGCGTAGTTGGCGACTGGTCAGTCCTTAAACCGGCGAGCCTTTGGAGTGCGGTGATTCATCACCGCTTTCTGAGCGACCGGGACGCGCAACGAAAACGATCTCGCATGGCTCGCAAACTCTGGACAACACCGAAAAAGCGGCGATCAATCGCCGCACTCCAAAACGGGCTCGGTTTTGAAGGCCAATTGCATCTGGTCCTGATCCCGGCTAGCATCAGGCTCTTGTCCTCTGGAGATATCCATCATGCAACTAAAATGGCCCTTTGAGTTCCCTGGCGTGCATTGGCTCGATGAGGAAGAAGAGCAGGCAGTGTTGGAGGTGCTGCGGAACCGGGCGGTGTACCGCTATTACGGAGTAAACAAGCCAAAGTTCGTCGATGCCTTGGAGGCGGCGGCGCGGGAGTTTTATGGCGTCAAGTACGCCTTGGCGGTCAATAGCGGCAGCGGGGCCTTGATTACCGCCATGACCGCCCTGGGGATCGGTCCGGGCGACGAGGTGATCGTGCCGGCGTTCATGTGGGTGGCCACCGTGGCCGCCGTGGTCCACGCCAACGCCATCCCCGTGCTCTGCGAAATCGACGATAGCCTGACCATGGACCCGGCCGACCTCGAAAAGAAGATCACTGCCCGGACGCGGCTCATGGTGCCGGTGCACATGGCCGGCAGCCCGTGCGATATGGACGCCGTCATGGCGGTGGCCCATCGGCACAAGGTCCCGGTGCTGGAAGACGTCGCCCAGTCGAACGGCGCCAGCTACCACGGCCGCAAGCTGGGCAGCTTCGGCGCCGCCGGCATCTTCAGCTTCCAGATCAACAAGAACGCCACCGCCGGCGAGGGCGGTCTGCTGATCACCAACGACGAGCGTCTCTACGGCCGGGCCTTTTCCGCCCACGACATGAGCCAGCTTTGGCGCGACGGCAAGTCGTTCGATCCCCCGCCGGAACTGCTCGCCTGGGCGGGCGGGCGGCGGATGTCGGAACTCTGCGGGGCCTGCGCTTCGATCCAGATCCGCAAGCTGCCCAAGATCGTGGCCCACATGCAGGCCTCGCACCGCCGCATCCGTGCCGCCCTGGAGGGACTGCCCGGCGTGCAATTGCGCCGGCTCAACGATCCCGAGGGCGACGCCGGCCCGTTCCTGATCCTGTTGTTCGAAAACGACGTGAAGGCCCTCCGGGCCGCGGAGCGGATGCGCGATTCCGGCCTGCACACCGCCATCCGCATCGCCGACTACGGGCTGCACGTCTACTCGAACATCTTGACGCTGGCCAACAAGCTGCCGCTCTCGCCGGCGGGCAATCCCTGGTCGCTCAGGGAAAACGCGGCCAGCGTCTACGACTACCACCAGGGGGCCTGTCCGCAGAGCGACGCCCTCTTCGCCCGTAGCGTGCTGCTGACGATTCCCTCCTGCCTGACCGAGGCATTGGAGGAGGAAGCGGTGCAGGTGATTCGAACGGCGACGGCCGGCTAGGGCGCCCCGTCAGAATAAGCTGACGACATTGGTTACCCAAGCATCCGAAATCCCAAGCTCCAAATCTCAAACAAGCTCAAATCTCCGATTTCCAAGCGCCCCAAGCGGCGGCTTCCTTTGAGCATTCGAGCTTTTGATTTGTTTGGGATTTGGGATTCGGTGCTTCGGATTTGCACTCAAGGCATCTCTCCATCCACCGCCTTCGCCTGCTCTCCTCGGTCTGCTTTCCGCTTTCGGCGGCCGCCTCGCTGATCCCTTGTGGCGTGGGCGCCCTTGCCGAAATGGCGCTGGCGGCGGAAGACGCGGGGGGAAACGCCAAAATGCCGATGGAACAAGGTGGCAAAATACTGGCTGGTGGCGTAACCGCAGGTCAAGGCCACGTCGGTCACCGTAACCTGCGGATCGTTCCGTAAGATTTCCGAG
>JAJYGU010000049.1 GCA_021784975.1 Planctomycetota bacterium | reverse complement strand
GAGCTGGTCGCGGATGGCGTCCCGCAAATCGGCCTCGGACTCGAAATCCCCCAGGTCGGCCAGCAGTTCGGCGGTCAGCTCCGGCATCTCCAGCTTCTTGACCTCCAGCACCTCGAAGATCGCCGTGACCTTCTGCCCGCGAAGCTGCTCGTTGGGAGCGTCGTCGCTGAGTTGGGTTTCAATCTGGCGGGTCTCGCCGGCCTGGACGCCGGCCATCGACTGGTCGAACTTCTCGATCTTCGCGTCGCGGAAGCTCAATACCGGCCGCAGGCGAATCACTTCCTCCTCGGCGCGGGCGAGTTGGCTCTCGCCCGAGCGGAAGGTCAAGTTGGTGCTGATGTAATCGCCTGAAGCGGCCGGGCCGTCGAACGGCACCAGCCGACCGCGATTGGCCAGAATCCTTTGCAGCGTCTCCTCCACATCGGCGCTGCTGATCTCGCGGACGGGTTTCTCAATCACCAGCCCCTTCCACTTCGGCAACTCGAACTCCGGACGCACCTCGATGTCGAACTCGAAGGTCAGCGGCCCTTTCTCGGGCACCTCGACGGCCTCGAAATCGAAGTCCGGCTCGCTGATGGCCGACAGGTCTTGCTCGTCGTTGACCTGGCCCAGACAATCCATCACCAGCTCGCTCTTTACTTTCTGGGCGATGTCTTTGCGGAAGCGGTTCTCCACCAGCTTCCGCGGCGCCCGCCCCGGCCGGAAGCCCGGCACATGGGCGGTCGGCATGAGCTCGGTGAACTCCTTATCGAAGTAGCGATCGATGTCTTCGCGGGGAATGGTGACGGTGACGTGTCGCTCGCAAGTGCTGCGGCGATCGACCTTCACCTCCAGCGCAAGCTTCTCTTTTTCTTCCACGGCTTCCTCGCCGGCCTGGACATCACTGCCGGCAGCCTCGCCGGCGTTCAACAGGGCTTCGTCGGAATCGCGGTTCTCGGGGTCGGACATAATCAAGCCATAATCTGAAGTGCTAGCCCTTGACGGCCATCGACAGCCGTCTGAAGAGCGGGTGATGGGGTTCGAACCCACGACAACGACGTTGGCAACGTCGTGCTCTACCAACTGAGCTACACCCGCTTGGTTCTGGGGCGAATCCCGAAATTATAGACCGCCCGTGGCGGCGTTCAAGGGCAATTGACCGCCGTCAGGCCTCCCAAGGGCCACGCTACCCGGCGCAATCCCCCCACTCGGGTCGCCTAGGAGCCGAAAAGACAGCTCTTGCTGCCTCTCGGCCGTGGGCAGCCACGGGCCGGCATCGTTTTTCCGAACCCTCGGCGGTTCCGGACGGGTCGGCCAACATTCCCTCTCTTGCCATAACCATTCTACGCGCCGATCGTTCCGAGTCACCAAAGTCGTCGGTTAGGGGACCGTCCTGACTCTTGTGGCAGCCGCGCCGCAAAATGGGACTTCCCCTTCCGTGCGCCCCCCTTGACACAAAATTCGCGATAGGCCCTCGACCAGTTGCTAGCCGGTCGGCGCCTGATTAGGATAAGTGGTGTTCTCTGCTCGGACTGAGAGAGATGTCCTTGGTCGGGAGAGTCCCAGCTAGCGTGCGTCGGCCCGTACGGGGCAGATCGAGTTCGGTGCATCTATGGAAGCCAAGCTGGTCGTCGTCGGAGGGAGGGTGACCAAGAACACCATTTCTTTGGAGTTGCCTGCCATCTTGGGACGCGGCCGCGAGGCCAAGTTGAGAATCGGCGACTCGACGATCAGCCGCAAGCACTGTCAGGTGTACGAAAAAGACGGGCTGGTGATGGTGCAAGACCTGGGATCCCTCAATGGCACGCTGGTTCAAGGGCGCGCGATCAAGGAAGCGCCGCTGCCGCCGGGGACCGAGTTTAGCCTTGGGCCGCTGACCTTCCGCGTCGAGTACGAATACCACGGCGATCTCTCGGCCTTGCCCGAGCCAGTGCCCGCCGAGGACGCCTCGGCCAAGGCCGAGACGGCCGATCTCGAAGTCGTCGAGCCCGCCCCGGCGAACACCCTGCAGGTAGGACCCTCGGCAAGTAATTCCGACGATTTTGCGATCCTGAAGGCGGTCTCACAATCGGCCACCTCGGGACCCAATCTTTTGGACAGCGAACTGGCAATGGCGCTGGCCTCGACCGACCCAGACGCTTCCGGCAACAGCAAGGTTCCTCCGCCTGACTCCAAGGAAACCTAGCGATCCTACGGTCCGGGCTTCGGCTATCGGATCTGGGCGCTGCCGCCATGCAACCGAACGAACTCGACGCCTGGCACATGCGACGCGCCTTGGAACTGGCCGCCGCCGGGGAAGGGCGGGTCGAGCCCAATCCCATGGTCGGCTGCGTGGTCGCCCGTGGGGCGGAGATCATCGGCGAAGGCTGGCATCGCCGCTTCGGCGGCGCCCATGCCGAAGTGGAAGCCCTACGCATCGCGGGCGACCGCGCGGCGGTGGGCGCGCTCTACGTCACCCTCGAACCCTGTTGCCACTTCGGCAAGACCCCGCCTTGTACGCGGGCGATTATCGCCGCCGGTGTACGCCGCGTGATGGTGGCCCAGCGCGATCCGTTTCCGGACGTGGCCGGCCGGGGAATCGCCGAATTGCGGGCCGCCGGCGTGTCGGTGCAAGTAGGGCTGCTGGAAGCGGAGGCCCGCCGCCTGAATGCCCCTTATATGAAGCTCAACCAGCGCCACCGGCCGTGGATCATCGCCAAGTGGGCTATGACGCTCGACGGCAAAATCGCCACCCGCACCGGCGAAAGCCGCTGGATTTCCAATGTCCAGTCGCGTGCGCTTGTGCATGCGCTACGGGGGCGGGTCGACGCGGTGATGGTTGGCCGACAGACTGCCGTCCACGACGATCCGCTGCTGACAGCCCGACCGCCCGGTCTGCGCACCGCGGTGCGGATCGTCGTCGACACCCGCGCCTCCCTTCGCTCCGAGAGCCAGTTGGTGCGGACCGCCAGCGAAGCGCCGGTATTGGTGGCGGTCGGGCGGCAGTCCAGCGAGTCCGACCGCCAGCGGCTCCGCGGCGCCGGCTGCGAAGTGCTCGTTTGCGAGGGCGAAAGCCACGCTGCCCGGCTGGAAAGCCTGCTGGATGCCCTGGGGCAACGGCGGTTGACCAACGTGCTGGTCGAAGGGGGTGGACAGCTCCTAGGCAGTCTGCTCGACGGCGGACACGTCGACGAAGTCCACGTCTTCATCGCGCCGAAACTGCTGGGCGGCGTGGCCGCCCGCGGCCCGATTGTCGGAGAAGGAATAGCGACGTTGTCGCTCGCTCCATCGTTGGAGCCGCCGGAGGTCCGACAACTCGGCAGCGATCTCTACCTTCGCGCCCGGGTCGAGCGCACGATAGACGCCATAGCATGAGAGGCTCCCCCGGACTGTTCACAGCCGCATCGTAACCCGAAGCGTAAGCGAGGAAGGCCCCATGACTGAGCCTCGCTTACGCTTCGGGTTACAATTTCCCACCCGGTACGCGTCACGGGCCGATGCTTTCCGGGTTCTTATCGAGGAAGTCGCGCGGGCCGCGAACCGTGTAGTAGGGATAGGCCACCTGGCCAGTGGGCGGCCCTTGGGCCACTTCTGCCCCGCCGTCGCCACCCGCGCCGCCCGCGCCACGGTAGCCGCGGCAGGCGCATTGCTCGCCGTCAATGCGACAGCCGACCAGACCGGCCGATACGACTGCCACCGATAAGAAAAAGATCACGCGTTTCATCTTGGATGATTCCTTTGGTTCCTCGGTGATTCGGGCACGAGACTGGTTCGCTCATCGTCCCCGCCGGGCCGGACATGGGTCTCTTCCGGCGTCACCACCAGCCCCCTGCTTGTCAGACATCGGCGTAACGACCCGCAGAGTCCAGAAAATCGGCAAATCCGATAGCTCCCTCAAGAACGAACCATAATCCTTGCGCAAGCTATTCAGACTGCCCGGATGATCGGCCCCACAGTCGCTTGATCGGCCTTGGAGGAAGTGTCGGAATCTGTTACAAGGAGGCCGCGTCGGGATGCCTGTCACGGGCAAGGTTTCATGGGACCAACGGCTACCCACCCGATCTGGGTAGCGACCGCCTTTGGGTGTGGGGAATCCGCTTAGCCGGTCGAACCACGGGATTGCGCGCGATGAATTTCATCCGAGCCGTACGGATGGCCGTCCACCACAAGTTCACCTTCGCGGCGACGATCGTCTCTGCGCTGGTGGTGGCCGCGTTTTGGGGGGCCAACCTCAGCGCGGTCTACCCGGTGGTGGAGGTCGTCTTCCAGGACCAGTCGATGCGCCAGTGGATCGAGGGAAAGATCCGCGAAAGCCGAGCGACGATCGAGAAGAAATCGGCAGCCTTAGTGGAGCTGCGCGGCGAGCTGGCAGCCACCGGCGGCGATCGCAAGGTCGAGGGTCGAATCGCCGACCTGGAAACCGAGTTGAACGCCGAGCGCTGGGCCCTGTGGAGCTACCAGCGCGGCAAGCCTTACATCGACCAGTACACGCCCGCTAGCCCTTTCTATACGCTGGTATTGATCACCGTGCTGTTGGTGGCGGGCACGACGATCAAAGACGCGTTCGTGGTGTTTAATAACGTGCTGGCGGCCCGGTTAGCCCAGCTTTCCGCCTTCAATTTGCGGAAGCGGTTTTATCGCCGCACCCTGCGTATGGATCTGGCGGCCTTCAGTGAGGACGGCACCGCCGATTTGATGAGCCGCTTCACCAACGACATGAACCAGGTGGCCGGCGGGCTGGAATCGCTCTTTGGCCGACTGATCCGCGAACCGCTCAAGATGGTGGCCTGCCTGGCGCTGGCAGCCTGCCTCTGTTGGCGACTGCTGTTGCTGACACTTGTCGTCACCCCGCTGGCAGCCCTGCTGCTCCGATGGCTGGCGCAGACGCTCAAGCGGGCCAACCGCCGGGCGATGGAGGAGATCGCCGCCCTGTATACGACCCTCGAAGAGACCTTCCGCAGCATCAAGATCGTCAAAGCGTTCACCAATGAGCGGCAGGAACGCAAGCGATTTCACCGCAACAACAAGCGCTACTATCAGAAAGCCATGCGGATCGCCCGCTACGATGCCCTTACCCACCCACTGATGGAAGTCCTCGGCATCATTACCGTCTCGTTGGCGATGATGGCCGGCGCCTCGCTGATTCTAAATCGTCAGACGAGTCTGCTGGGCATCCACATGTGTGACCGCCCGTTAAGCCGCGGGGCGATGCTGGCGTTCTTCGCCTTGCTGGCGGGCATGGCCGACCCGATGCGCAAAATGTCGGATATTTTCAGCAGCTTGCAGGCCGGCAGCGCCGCCGCCGACCGTATCTTCTCCCGATTGGACCGCCAGCCGCAGGTCCGCGACCCGAAACAGCCCGCCCCTTTCCGCCGCCATTGCCTGGATCTGCGGTTCGAGAAGGTCAGTTTTGCCTATCAGCCGGGCAAGCTGGTGGTAGAGGACGTCAATCTGCAAATCGCGGCCGGTGAGACGGTGGCCATCGTGGGTCCCAACGGTTGCGGCAAGACCACCCTGGCGAACCTGATTCCACGCTTCGCCGATCCCACCTCCGGCGTGGTAAAGCTCGACGGCGTGCCCCTAACCCAACTGCGGCTCCGTGATCTCCGCGGTCAGATTGGCCTGGTCACCCAGGAGACCATGCTCTTCGACGATACGATCTTCAACAATATCCGTTACGGCATGCCGACCGCTACCCGCGAACAAGTGATCGAGGCGGCCAAGCAGGCCCATGCCCACCGCTTTATCGAGCACGAACTTCCTCACGGTTACGAGACTACGGCCGGGGCGCTGGGCAACTCGCTCTCCGGCGGGCAGCGGCAGCGGATCGCCTTGGCCCGCGCCATCCTTCGCGACCCGGCCATCCTCATTCTCGACGAGGCTACCAGCCAGGTCGACCTGGAGAGCGAGCAGGCGATCCAGCAGGTGCTGGAGACGTTCACTCGCGGCCGCACCGCGATCATTATTACCCATCGGCTGGCGGTACTGTCTCTCGCCGATCGGGTAGTCGTGATGCAGGGCGGGCGGGTGCTCGACGCCGGTGCCCACGAAGACCTGTTGGGGCGGTGCGATCTCTATCGCCGGCTCTACCAGATCCACTTCGACGATCTGAAGCAGACCGCTTGAAGCCCGGCGTGGGAACACGCGACGCTTATTTTCCAGTTTTGGCACGCATCTTGCACAAACCTGGAAAACGATGACCGACCGAAGCGAGAGCTGAGGACCGGTTGTTGTCTCGCGGGGCCTGAACAGAGAACGGGCATACCTGCGGAACAGGTAGAGGTAAGGAAGAGAGAGAACGAGGCGAGTCGGGAGAGAACGGAACGTAGGCGTCCGAATGGAATCGCCAAACGAAGCACCCCCGACGAATCGGAAGTGATGACTTCCGAAATCGAAAGGCGAGCTGAGGGTCGGTTGCCCGAGCCATCCTCAGCTCGCCTGTTTTATTTTGCTACAGCAGAATTGAACACATGTAGCAAAATAAGGCAGTTGGTCCACTTAGGGTTGCCAGGAAAACAACCCCACTCACGGGCTATCAGCCCTTGAAGATAGCCGATCTCGGGCGCTTCGGGCCTCTCTTCCCGCTTGCCTACCATTAGGTTGCACGGCCGTGTCGTGGGTCAACGGATTGGGCGCGACACGATTCCGCACCCCGCGCGGTGCACATGCGGCGGCGTGAAAGACCCGGCCTCACGCTGCCGAGGGTAGCCGGACCTGATCGGCTCTGCGCCACATGAACCAGCAGCCGATGGCCAACGGGATCAAGAACTGCAGTAGTTGCGGAGAATGGCAATAGCTCCGCACGATATCCGTCGACAGACAGTAACCCACCCCAAATGAGCTCTGCCCGGGAACGTCGGAAAACTTTGCCGAACAGAACACCGGCAAAACCACCAGCGCCAGCACTACGCAGGACACGGCTATCCATTTTCTTCCGAGGGCCAAGCGCCGCGCCAGTTTGCCGTAGAAAACGGCGGTGGCGATCGAGGGAATGACCACGAACAGCAGGCTCAGCACGTAAGGCGTCACCGAGTCCGTCGAGTCGAGCCGCTTCAGGTTTCGAAGGGATCGCTCGGCATTTATCCCCATCGCCTTGCAGGCTTCGTAAGTGCCCCACGTGCTACCGGCGGCCCACAACGCGACCAAGAGGATTAGCATCACGATCGGCGAAAGACCGAACACGCAGAACGTTGCCATAGTATGCCGCCCCAAGAAACTCCGCCGCCGATAGGCCGTAACGGCCGCAGTAGCCACCTCTTCAGGGTTGCCCATCTGGGACAATGCATTGGCTTCCATGCTCATAGTCTCCTCCGTGAGATCCTGAACGTGATCGGACAGTTCGTCCACAAAACGCCGAACGTAGCTTGCCGGCAGGCCGCGACTGGCCAGCCGCCGTTCTAGTTCATCAAGCCAAGGCCGGTTCGCCATGTTCGCCTCCTTGCAGGCGGCAAGAGTCCTCACGATGCCAATTCCAGCCGGCCGTGATTGTGCGTTCGCCGCACGAACCACAACCCAATCGCGATTGGAACAACAAAGCGCGCGATCTGTTCAAGGCTGCGAGCTACAAACAGGCTGAAACACGTGATACAGTGTCCCGGCACGTCAGGGAGCACCGGCCAGAAGCAGGGGGCGGCTGTCATCAGGCCCGTCGCTACGCAAGAGACGAACAGCCATCTCCGCCCCATGCGCAGCCGTTTGGCGAGTCTGCAGAAAAGGATACTCACCACGATACCGGGTACGACGCTGGTCAGCCATGACATTGCATAGCACCATACCGTGACTCCGGGTGTTCCAAGCCGATTCCACCAATCATCAATGCTGAAACCGAGTTCGTGAGCGACTTCGATCATCGCGGCTGTCGCAAGAACCGTCACCGCAAACAACACGATGAACGTCACAATCGGCGACAGGCCAAAAACCAAGAATGCGACCGTGGGATGTCGGCCCAGAATACTCCGCCGTCGATAGAAGTCGATTGCCGCTTCGGCAATTTCTTCAGGGTTGCCCATCTGGGACAACGCATTGGCTTCCATGCTCATAGTCTCCTCCGTGAGATCCTGAACGTGATCAGACAGTTCTTCCACAAAACGCCGAATATAGGTGGGCGGCAAGTTGCTTTGGGCAAGCCGCCTTCGCACTTTATCGAGCCAGGGCAGGTTCGCCATTCT
Organism: Planctomycetota bacterium; assembly: GCA_021784975.1. Lineage (GTDB taxonomy): Bacteria > Planctomycetota > Planctomycetia > Pirellulales > Thermoguttaceae > JAJYGU01. The sequence continues at coordinate 2,522 of JAJYGU010000049.1, read as the reverse complement.
CGCGTCCTTGCAGGGCATGGCCAATCGCTTCGACGATCCGCCGCCAAGTCATCGTGGTGCTGGCGAGTTGTTTCTTGCCCTGCACCGTCACTCGATACACCACTCGGCTGCGACCTCCCACCATCTGCCGCTTGCTGTCAAGCTGACCTTCCGCTTCCAGACGGTGAAGGATCGGATACACGCAACCCTCGCCGAATTCCAGCGTTCCGTTCGTTGATTGGCGAATGGCTTGCACCAACTCGTAGCCGTACCTGGGACGACGTGCTAGTAGGTTCAAGATCAGGAGTTCTGGAACACCGTTGAGAAAGTCGGGGTTGGTTCGTTTGGTCTTCATGGCAGCCTTATACCTTGTGGTTCAAGGTATTTCAAGACCAAAATCGTCATTTGGCTGCCAAAGGTTTAGCGATCGCTAGGCATTTGGCGTCGATGGAGGTGCATCCGCCATGGGCGGCGCAAGGGCGGTCGGGGCTTGGCAGCCTTCGGCAGCCCTGTTATTCTAGAGTTCAAATACGGCGGCGTAGCTCAGTTGGTTTAGAGCAGCGGAATCATAATCCGCGTGTCGTAGGTTCGACTCCTACCGCCGCTACTTGGCTGTTTGGGCACGCTCGCGCCCCCGCGATTGTTGCCCGCGGGCCGCAAATGCCGCTCGTTGTTGCGGACGGCCATTACGAAGGCGGTCATAGCTCATCGGCTGAGTCTCAACCTTCATCGCGGCCACCTTCTATCGTGGCCGGGAAGCCGGGCACCCGCCGATACTCTTGGCGGAACGAAGATTGGTGCTCGCACAGAAGAAAAGGACTTGCGGCTCGTTGTCGCAAGTCCTTTTGCTCTAACAGGTTCGGAAGTGCGGGAAACAGGACTTGAACCTGCACGGCCTTGCGGCCACTAGGCCCTCAACCTCTTTTCGAGCACTTCACCTATCGTGAGGCTGCGATGGACTTACGTTGGAAGTTGTTGGTGCTCCAAGGGATGGGCCAAAACCACATTTGCCGTGCATTGTATGCAAGTTGCCCTCAAATTGCCAGTGGCGACCCCAAAATGACCCCAAAATTCGCTCCCTTCGTCTCCGCTGGCCGGGGCACAAATAGCAGTATCCATATGCGTCAGGCAGCAAACAGTGCCAAAGGCGGGAACTTTGAGATGGCAATGTGAGCACCCGATACGATTCCCTTGTCATGGTAATTTGACCGATGTCCCCGAGTTTGTCCAGTCCGAAGCAGACGCAATGTGATCGCGCGATCGCTTGACTGTTGCCCACGTCGCTTCCACAAGGCCGCCGCAGTTGTTCCCTGGCCGGCAGCCGCCATGACGAGCAGCGGAGATAGCGGGGAATGGTCGACCTCCACCGTCACCACCCACCATGAGCGGCCAAGAGGTCGTCCAAGAAAAACGGCGGAGAGTATCCGCCGACGACATTAGGTTTCCCCCCACCCGCCATGGAGCGGCGGCCACTGCGGGGCCGCCGGACATCGTTTCTTGGCCGGCAGCCACGCCCACCGAGCGGCCCAATTATACCGCCTAAAGGCAGTGCGGGCCGCTTATCGGTGGGCGTGGCAATGCCGGCAGCCGCCCGCCGCCACTTACACAATAGCGCCGGCAGAAGGAGGTAAAACCCTATGGGTTTTTCATTCAACAGGCAGGAAACTGCCAAGCCCGAAACGGAAGGGCAGAAGTTCTTAACGCAGGCCAAGGCCCGCCATGCCGAGGTGTTCCGCGAAATGCTTCAGCGCTGCGAAGAGTATCCCAGCGTCGAGGCATACACCGAGGCCATCGAGCAGGCATCGTGGAAGCTCACCGAGGTACTCACCAAGGAGAGTTGGCGCAACGGGATCGCCCGCGGCCAGGCCCGTAATCAAGGGCGGCCATGATGATCCACCGCCCGCAGGAGATCCCCTTGGATGATCCGCGCTCGAACAACATGTTTAAGCCCACGGGCACCAAGCCCTTCGTCGCAACCCCCGCAGCCTTGGAAATGTTTGGCTCGCAGGCGATCCTTGGCTGTCTGGAAATATTGCAGCTAAAGGCGAAGCGGCATGGCGGCCTTGACTACTTGCAGGTATTCGAAGACCCGGAAAAGGCCAAGCGGCTGTGGTTCATTGAAGATGGGGAGGGAGGCACCATCACGGCCCTTCTGCCCTCCGATCATTAAAACAGACCCGCCGAGAGGAGAGAGCCTTGAGCGAGTCCACGCCCAAGATAGCACAGGGCGGCGGCAGGCGGCAACGTGGCGGGAGCCCACGGCCGCCGGCCGTGAGCCCGCCCACCCCCGTAAGGTAGTCGGCGGATACTCTCCGCCGTTTTTCTTGCGCGAGGCGCTGGATTCTGGCACGCTGGTCTCGTTGTTCCTTTGATTTCCCAATGCCGGAGAAAGCCATGAAAACCGTTCGCTCTTGGTCCGATTTGGAGAATTTTGGAATCGTCTTCCTGACCGGCGAATCCTGTTCGCTGATGTATCGGATTCTTTTTGACCTTACCGCCAATGGCAAGGCGATCGTGGAACGCTGCCTGAGTGTGACCATTAC
>JAJYGU010000079.1 GCA_021784975.1 Planctomycetota bacterium | reverse complement strand
TCCGGCAAACGGCGGCTGGCCAGCATGCGTTCCAGCTCTTGTAGTGCAGGCGGCAATGCTTGGTTTTCGGTCATTGGTTCTCTCCTCGGCCGCCGGGCCCGTTTGCGCAGGACGCGGGAAATGGTTTCAACGCCTCGCGAAGCTTCTCTAAGGCGTAGCGATAGCGGCTGGCGGCCGTATTGCTGCTCACCTCCAAAACCTGGGCGATTTCGGCAAAGGTCAAGCCGCCGTCGATCTTCAGGGCGATCACCTCTCGTTGCTCCGCGGGCAAGGCCGCCAGGGCCCGCTCGAGCCGCTCATCAAAGGGGCCTGCACGATCCTTGCCTTGGGAATCGGGGTCTGCCTGGCTGTCGATCAGTATTGCGGCGAGCGTTGACTCGCGCGGCCGGCGGGCGGCAATCCGCCCCGCCGCATGTCGCAGTGCCGTGAACAAGTAGGCGGTCAAATCTTGCACGCCGGTTAAGGTCTCGGGCGATTGCAGGATGGCCCGGAAAACCTCCTGGACGGCATCCTCGGCGTCTTCCCGCCGCCCGAGCATCCCCAGGGCTGCCCGGTACAGCCGCCGGCCGAAGCGGTCGTACAACTCGGCAAAGGCCCGCGGGTCGCCGGCGGCGAGGCCAACAGCCAGTGGGTCGCTGCCGGGAGCTTCCATTCACGCCTCCATAGACGAGAAGAGCGGCGCGGGACCGGAATTTGTCTAAGATTCCGCACATTTTCGCAGATTGGCCGCGGAATCACCAGTTGGAGGGCACCCGTTGCAAGGTGTACCGCAAGATTTCCTTGGGTACCATGATCACACGTTCTGTCCACCTTCGCGAGCCGGGGGATCCGTTGGGTTGCCCTTCCGCCAGAAATTCCGCCGGACCCGTCGCAAGTGGACGCTTGCACGAGGCCCGCTCGCAGAATATCATGAGCTTTCAGCCTGCCTTCCCATCTTCCATTCCCCTCCGACTTGACCCTTGAAGGAGACCTTGCTCATGCGTTGCTGTTCGCTCGGAATACTTACGCTGTTGGTCGTTGCGTTGGTGGACGGCGTCAGCCGGTCGACCGAGATCACCGTCGAACGCACCAAACAAGGCGCCGCCGTGAAGATCGACGGCCAACTGTTTACCGAATATATAGTGCAGTCGAATACGAAGCCCATTCTCTGGCCGGTCATCGGACCGACCGGCAAACGCATGACCCGCGAATACCCGATGAAGTTGGTCAAGTACGAACGCAGGAAGGACCACCCGCACCAACGCTCCTTGTGGTTTAGCCACGGCAACGTCAACGGCGTCGACTTCTGGGACGAGCAGAATTTGAGAAAGACAGGCATCATCAAGCACCTCGAGTTCCTGGAGACCACCTCGGGGAAACCGGCCGTCATTTCGACTCGCAATGCTTGGCAGACCCGCGCGGGCAAGAAGATCTGTGAGGACGTGCGGACGCTGCATTTCGACACCGACGGCGATACCCGCTGGATCGACTTCGACATCACCGTGAAGGCCACCGACGGGCCGGTCACCTTCGGCGACACCAAGGAAGGCACCTTCGGCATCCGGGTGCCGGAGAGCATGTACGTTGATTCCAGACGCGGCGGTACGATTGTCAACAGCGAGAACCGCGTCTGCACCAATCGGAAGACCGAAAGCCAGGTGTGGGGGAAGCGGGCCTCCTGGGTGGACTATCATGGACCCGTCGACGGCGAAATCGTTGGCATCGCGGTCCTCAACCATCCGAGCAGCTTCCGATATCCGACTTACTGGCACGTAAGAACCTATGGGCTGTTCGCCGCCAATCCGTTTGGCTTGCACGACTTCCTTGGTGGGCCGGCCAATCGCGGCCAGTATACGCTGCCCGCAGGCAAGTCCATCACCTTTCGATACCGAATCTTGCTGCACCGCGGTGACGAGAAGACGGGCAAGGTAGCCGAGGCGTTTGCCCACTACGCCCAGGAAAAATAGGAAAATCTGGCTGTCGTGTGCGATTGTGCCGGATTGTGATTACGTGCGCCAATGAACGGAAAATCGGCCCGGTGGAAGGAAGTGCCGCCCTATCTCTCATGGTGGCAATGGGTATGAACGATCGGAGTCGGTTGAGACGCTGCGAGGCTGGCGGCGATTTCACGGAATCCGTGCTGTGACTCGCCCGTCTATTTTGCCGATAGTTTCCTGTATCGTTATTCTTCCCATGCTATGCCATCAACGCGGCAACCGCATACGCCGCAAACACTGTTATCAATTAGGATAATTTTCATAGAAATGTTGACCCGCCTTCAACAGATTGACAGTTTCCACGAGCTTCGACAGTACATTAACACGACCATTTGCAAACAGTATCAGCTCCAAGTTGGGGCCTTTCGCATGACCGAACGGACGCTTGTGCGAAATGGAAAACCGTGCGGCATGTATTTTTGCTTGCACGGCCCCAGGGCGACCCAGTTCACGGCCATCTGGGAGACCGATCGAAACCAGGTTCTGTTTTACGGTTCACGAGGGGAGCGTTTTTTGAAGACCCAATTGGTCGAGTCGCCGCGACCGGAATTGGCCGCGGCCTGAAGAGGCCGGACGGTGTTTCGTAGGGCAGAGCTTGAAGGATCTTGAAGTCTTCGCGTTGGGCAAACCCATAGCCGTACTCGGCAGAAATGACACGGAGGTTATGATGCTAGTCCTATCCAGGCGCGAGAGCGAGCGCATCCAACTGGGGGAATCGATTGTGCTGACGGTGGTGAAGGTGACCGGCGATCGGGTGCGGCTGGGCATCGAGGCCCCGGCCGATATCGTAATCTTGCGGAAGGAATTGGAGCCGCGCACCGCCCCCGCCCGCCCGGCTCGCGCCTCGGCCTAAGCCATGCAAACGGGACAGCGGGAAGATGCTCTTCCCGCTGTCCCGTTGCAAGGCGGTTGTCTGGAGACGGTTGTCAGGCCCGCGGCCGCACGGCGCCGGTCAAGCCGCTGTAGTCGGAGCGGTCTTCGGGGTGCCAGAGCGGCTCACCGCGCATGACCCGCATGGCCAACACGTCGATTTTCGCCCGCGAGCCGGCCGGGGCGTCGGTGGCCGCAAAATCTTCGTCCGTCGAAGGCAAGAAGTCCTCGTCGTGACCGGTCTCCAGGATTGCGTCGAACACATTCCTCCTCATCGAACAACACTCCCTCCCAGTAGAAAAAATTTCCGCCAGCCCCAAACAAAGATGGGCCCGCGGAACGCAGCGAGCCTCGGCTGGAACCCAATGTTTGTTGTTGCGGGGCAGGCCCAGGTGTGCCAGAAACGCGTTCGATCCGCCTGCCAGCACGCTACCGAGCAACACAGACTTTTTATTATGCACGAAGCAACGGGCCAGTCAAGCGGCCCGGCTGAAAATTGCCCGCCGCATGATGCGGTCCCAAATAATACTTATTGTGGGGTCGCAGTTAGTCTAAAGATGGGCACACGAGCGTCGACGGCCGACGCGCCGCATACAACCCGTAGCCGACCCCAGCCCACCGGTGTAGCCTGAGGCTGCTGAAGCCCTACGCGACGCGGATGGAGAGAATCTCGAACTTGAGCGTCCCTTTCGGCACGGCGATTTCCGCCCGCTCGCCGACCTTCTTGCCCACCAGACCTTGGGCCAACGGGCTGGTGATCATGATCTTTCCGGCATCGTAATCCTCTTCCCCGGCCCCGACCAGCGTAAACTCCTCCTCGTCGCCAAGGTCGAGGTCCTTCACCCGCACCGTGGTGCCAAAGGCCACCTCGTCCGTGGAAATCTGCGAGGCATCGATCAACACGGCCCGGGCAAGCTTGTCGCGGAGCACGTTGATCCGCGCCTCCATCATGGCTCGGCTCTCCTGCGCGCCGAGATATTCGGCGTTTTCGGTGAGATCGCCCTCCGCCCGTGCTTTGGCCAGCCGTTCCAGAATCTTGGGCAGCTCGACCGTGTGCAGTTGGTCGAGGTCGGCCTTGAGTTTGTCGTAGCCAACTCGAGTCATGGGGATTCGGTCGGACATAGCCAAACTCCCGTAGAGAAAGAAACGCGACCCCGAACGGTTGGGGTCGCTTCCGACGAATAAGTCCCAAAAACACTTACGAAACTATCGTAGTCCACCCGGCAACTGGCGTCAAGCTGGACCTCGGGGTACGGATCATACCCCCGATGAGCTCTGGAAAACCGGCGGGCGGGTTGGTAGCTTATACAATAGGAAGTAAATGGTTCCGCGGGAGGCCCGCTTGATGGCAGTGCTCGAAACACGCGGCTTGACGAAAACTTATGGAAGCGGCGAGCTGCGCGTCGAGGCCTTGCGCGGAGTCGACCTGACCATTGAACTCGGAGAGTTCTTGGCCATCATGGGCCCTTCTGGGTCGGGCAAGAGCACGCTGCTGCACCTGTTGGGAGGTGTGGATGCGCCTAGCAGCGGCCAGGTATTGCTCGAAGGAGTTGATCTGGCTAGTCTCAGCGACGATCGGCGGACCATTATGCGCCGGCAACGCATTGGGTTCGTGTTTCAGACGTTTAACCTCTTGCCCACACTCAGCGCCCAGCGAAACGTCTCGTTGCCACTGGAACTTGACGCCACTCCGACTGAGGAGGCGCGCCAGCGGGCCCAGGCCTGCCTGGAACTGGTGGGCATGCACCACCGCGGCAGCCACCTGCCCGGCGCGCTTTCGGGCGGCGAGCAACAACGGGTGGCGATCGCACGGGCGCTGGTAATCAAGCCGGCGCTGCTGCTGGCCGACGAGCCCACCGGCAACCTTGATAGCGGCAACGGGCGGCAGGTGACGGCCCTGCTGCGAAAGCTGGTGGACGAGCATCAACAGACGATCGTCATGGTTACGCACGATCGCGGCGTGGCCGCCCACGTCGACCGGCTGGTCCACCTCCGCGACGGATTGATCGAAAGCGATCAGGAGCAAACCCCGGTAACGGAGTAGGCGGCGGCCCACCAGCCAAGCGTGATGAATGCGGCGAGGTTAGGTGACCAGATCGGGCCTTTGGAAACCGAAAGCCCACGATCCTCCGGCCGCAAGATGGGCTCACTCCGGGCCATGAGGATTAGAAGTCGTGGCCGCCACCCCCAAGATTGCTACCGCGATGATCAAAGCTGAAGTGAGAGATGACATTGCCACGCTCACCATTCGTCGGCCCCAACTGCTGAACAGCATCAATCCAGTGGTGCTGCACCAGCTTCACTTGGCCTTCGACCGTGCCGCGAACGATGCCGAGGTGAAAGGCATCGTTATCGCCGGCGAAGGGAAGGCCTTTGTGGTAGGGGCAGACATACGATTCTTCCTCCGCAATCTCGATGCCGGCGACATCCCGCGGATCCTTCAGTTCAACCAGGCTGGCCATCGATTCCTCAACGCCGTCAATTGCTGCCCGAAACCTGTGGTAGCGCGGGTCGGCGGGGCGGCGCTGGGCGGCGGCGTCGAACTCGCCCTGGCCTGCCACCACATTGTGGCGTCGCCGCGGGCAAGCTTCGGCTTTCCCGAGACTGGCTTGGGCATCTACCCCGCCTGGGGCGGGACCCAGCGAACCTCGCGGGCAGTTGGGGTGGGTTTGGCCAAGTGGTTGGTGTTATCGGGCAAAACCCTGTCGGCTGCCGACGCCTGGAAGATCGGATTAATCGATCAGGTGGTGCCGCACGAGGAATTGGATACGGCCTGCCGCGCGTGTGCCCGGGGGCGGTTTCCGGATGAGAAGTGCCCAACCTTGCCGCAGCCGCTGGCTGCCATCGAGAAGTTCTTCGAGCGTAGCCGGGCGGATGATCTGCATAACGGCACGGCTTTGACCGGGAGCGATCCGGTGCTGATTCGCGCGATGCGACCGGTGGCAGCCAAGGCGCCAATCGCGCTGCGCCTCGCCGAGAGGTTGATTGAAGAGGGTGCCCAGCAGACGCTGGAAGTTGGGTTGCAGATGGAAATCGACCATGTAGCCGAAGTGTTCAAGACTCGGGACGCCTATCTGGGGCTTACTCATGTGGCGCAATCACGCATTGGCGGCCCGGCGTTTGTTGGGCAGTAGCGGCTGGGCATAGCTCGTTCGCACCGCGCTAAGCGGCCGTCCAAAAACAAGTGCCACTTTTCAGCAGGTGCCCGATAGCACTGCCACGAAAGGGTTTACGTCCAAACCCGAAGTTGTTTTTGGACGACTGCTAACCAATCGTGTTCCAACCGTGTCTCGTCCCAAAAACTGGTGAACCGCGGAATAGGACGAGGGGGGGTTGTCGAGCATTACTCGGTGCTTATACTTCCTGCGTTTAGTCGCGTACCACCAGACGTGGCCGGTCGCATGGATCGATGACTTTATCGTGCGCGGCAACGGGCGAGGAGGGTGTACGCTCAGGTGTAAGAAAGTCTGGGAAAATTATGACCTTTACCAAGGTGGGGGTGGGATATTGGTGAGGAAGACGGTTGACGAAGATAGGTGGGATTGGTAAGATAGTTCCGTATTAGCCCTAGATTGCGGGGAGTTCCGTCTAAGTCGTAGATTGCGGGGAGATGGGTCTAGCGTGTGCAGCCCGCTCTCCTTCCACCAGTGAGGAGCAAACCATGGATATTGTGATGCAATCGCGTAAGAAGACAGTCTCGCCATCCCACTCTTGGCAAGTCCTCGAGCGTGCTCGCGACAGCATCGCCGGCGGTGACAGCAGCACCATGCGCGTTCTGCCCTACCACCTTCCCCTTGTGGCCGAGCACGGAATCGGGTGCCGGCTCTGGGACGTCGATGGGAACGAGTATATTGACTTGAACATGGCTTATGGTCCGCTACTGTTTGGTCATTGCCCGCCCAGAATCATCGAGTCGGTCACGCGGCAGATCGGCGAGAACGGCAGCCAGCTCGGTTTCCCGACGGAAATATCGATGCGGGTGGCGGAGAAGATCAAGGCTTGTTTTCCCGGAATGGAACTGATGCGTTTTGCCAATTCGGGGACCGAGGCGGTGGCCTCGGCAATTCGCTTGGCTCGTGCCGTCACCGGCAGAAGCAAGATCATTGTATTCGAGGGACATTACCACGGTTGGAGCGAGGGCATTTTCCACCGTTATCATGCTTCACTGTCGGACCTGCCTCCGGCCGGGTTCGGTGCGGCTCTGCCGGGGACACTCGGTATGAACGGAGGCCCCCGCGACGTGATCGTGGTAGGCTGGAATGATTTGGATCTGTTGGATCGCTGCCTGAATGCCCACCTTGACTCGATCGCTGCCGTGGTTATGGAGCCAATCATGTGCAACTCCGGGTGTATACCTGCCCATGAGCAGTACCTGCAGGGGGCGCGGGCCTTAACACAAGAGCATGGAGCGATGTTGATCTTCGACGAGGTGATCACCGGCGTGCGGGTGGCGGCGGGTGGTGCGCAGGAGTATTACCAGGTGGCCCCGGACATCACGGTTCTTTCCAAGGCATTGGGCGGGGGTTACCCGGTCGCCGCCTTTGGTGCATCGCGGGCCATCATGCGGGTAATTGCGGACGGTTCCGTTTTTCACGGCGGCGTGTATTCGGGCAACGCGATCGTTATGTCCGCTTGTGAAGCCGTGCTGGACGATGTAACTGCAAACCGCTCGAAGATTTACGATCACTTGGAAGCCATTGGCCGCCAGTTGGCCAACGGGCTGGACGAGATCATGACCCGCTTCCATGTCCCACATGTCGTGCATCAGGTGGGGTCGATTGTTTCGCTATTCCTCACTACGGACGAGATTGAAGATCTGCACTGCTACCGTGATGTGCGGCGGCACTGCGATTTCGACAAGTACATCCATTTCCAACACCAAATGCAGCGGTCGGGGGTGTATTTCCATCCAAACCAGTTTGAAACCATGTTTCTTTCGACCGAGCATTCCGCCGACGATATTGCCACGGTGCTGGATCGCGTCGAGGATACAGTCCGATGCACGCTGGTCAAGTAGCGGCCCCGCTGCTGAGTCCCGAGCCGATCCTGAGCGCCGCGGCCGCATTTCGGGGTCGCATGATCGACCTCGACCGATCCTTGGTGATCGAGGCTGGCGATCTTGCGGGGGCATACCATGCCTTGGCAAAGCGGCTGCGGCGCAGTGGCTTGCTTCCGGGCGATCGGGTGGTTATGGGGGTCGGCAACGGCCCGTTGTTCATCACCACGCTAGTGGCCATTCTCGAGGCCGGCGGGGCACCGTTGTTGGTCCATGCAGATACTCCACCGGCCGAGCTGCAACGGACTGCCAATCGTTTCGGGGCCAAATTCATCGCGTGCGATCCCCAACAGCATGGAAAGTTACGATCGGCTTCGGTGCGCGCAGTGGTCCTGAGTCGGGGGGATTGGGCTTGCCTCGGCTGGGCACAGATGGACGAAAGGAACCCACTCTTCCAAGGAGAGTACCCATCGCTTCCGGGAGTACCCCTCCACCCAACCTCGGGCACAACCGGCGAGCCGAAGATCGCCGCTCGCCCGGGCCCCTGTGCAGTTGCCGAGGCGCAACATTATATTGAGTCTATCGGCATCGAGGCCGATGATGTCATTCTCAATCTGACCCCGATGAATCATGCCTATGCGTACGGTCTGTGCGTGATCGTATCCCTCTTGGCTAGCCCCACCCTGGTTAGCATGCGAAGATTTAGCCCGACCCTCGTCCATCGAGCGATCGCGGAATTGGGAATTACCGTTTTGCCTGCCGTGCCGGTCATGCTGGACATGCTCTTATTCGGAGCGAGTGATCGGCTTTACGACCCCTCACGGCGGATTTTCACGGCCGGCGCGCCGCTTCCCGCACGCACGGCGAGGAACTTCCGTCAGGTCTGCGGCTCGGTGGTGCGGCCGCTCTACGGTTCCACGGAAACGGGGGTAATCGCGATTGCGCCGGGGGATCATGAGACCGATGCCGATTGTGTCGGTCCACCGGTCAACGGCGTCGAGGTGAAAACTCGGGCTTCCGAGGGGACTAATTGTCGCGAGGATTTTGGACGGGTGTACGTTCGCTCTTCTTCCATGATGGCGGGCTACGTCGCCAGGTGGGGCCTGGACAGGTCGCACCTTGTCAATGGCTGGTTCACTCCCGGCGATCTGGGGCAATTCGACCGCCTCGGCGAACTCCATTTGAACGGCCGAGAAACCGACGTCATCAATGTCTTTGGCGCCAAGGTCGTTCCCAGCGAGGTCGAGGAAGTGCTTCAGATGCTGCCAGAGGTGGCCGAGGCCAAGGTGTATGCGGGTCAGAGTTCGGGATCGCAATTTGTCAAGGCCGCGATCGTTGCCGCCTCGCCGATCGACGGGGCCAAAATCCGCGCCCACTGCAAAAAGCATCTCGTGTATTACAAGCAACCGGAGGCAATCACCCTTCTCGACGCCCTGCCCCGCACGCCGACCGGCAAGATCATCCGCGAGCGGTTGCCATGAGCGGTCGGCCAACAGGCACCCCCGGGGGGTGGCGATGCAGCTAGGCCACTGGCAACTCGACACGGTCAACGGCGGTCAATTTCGGATCGATGGCGGAGTAATGTTCGGCGTGGTGCCGAAATCCCTGTGGGGACCGATTGCCCCCGCCGATCCCCACAACCGCGTGCTCTGCGCCAATCACTGTCTCTTGGCCCGCGACGGTCGACATCGGGTGCTCATCGACACCGGTTGCGGCATCAAGTTCGGCCCGCTTGAGCGGAGGTATTATGACCTGGAGCCGGGCGATCCCTTGCTGGAGAGCCTGATGGCCCTGGGAGTCGCTGCGGAGGACATTGACTGCGTGGTGTTCAGCCACTTGCACTTCGACCACATTGGGGGCGCGACGCGACGCGATCAACAAGGGCGACTTGTGCCAACTTTTCCTACGGCACGGCACTTCGTCGGACGGATCGAATGGAACGATGCCGTCGGCGATGCGCTCGAACTGCGGACCGCTTACGCGCGGGATGATCTGCTGCAGTTGCAGCATTCCGTGCCGCTTTCCTTGCTGGAGGATGGCCAGGAGGTCTTACCGGGCATCACCGTTCGCGTGACCGGCGGACACACACGCGGCCACTTGGCAATCATACTCCAATCGAATGGTCAGGGAGTGGTGTATCCCGGAGATCTTTGCCCGACTACCGCCCATATCCGCCGTTTTTGGTGCACCGCCTACGACGTGCATCTGGCTGAAACTCGCCGTCGCAAGCCCCTTCTGCTGGGAGAGGCAGCCGATCGGCAGTGGCTGGTGATTTGGAACCACGATCCGCGAGTGGCCGCCAGTCGCGTCCAGCATCATCCCAAACGCGAGTTCGTCGTCTGCGAGCCCCAAGCCCGGTTGTGAGGCGATTATTCATCCGGGGGTCGTGCCACGTTCCAACAGCACGTGATAGGCCAGCATCCTGGCCGCCGAGATCACGCCGGCGAATACTCGGCCCGCGGGGACAAGCGGGCACCGTTGCGTAGCTGCGCGGATGAGCCCCGGCGCGCGAACCATGGCCGGCAGGGGCGACCGCATTCCGACTGTAGGGGGGATTTCCAGGTGATCGAGTGCCAGTATAGCTTTGATCATCGAAGCTATTCCGGAGGCGCCCAGGGTGTGGCCGATTTGCCCCACCACCGAACCCAGCATTAGAGGCTGGCGGCGACGCGATGCACCGTACACAGCGAGCATCGCTTGAATCAATTCTTCGTCGATTCTTGCCTGCGCGAGCCCATCGGCTTCCACGGCCACAACCTCACTTGGGCTAACGTCGGACGCCTCAAAGGACCGCCGTAAGGCCGCTCGGAGCGCCGTTTCCCAGGATTGGCCGAGAT
>JAJYGU010000345.1 GCA_021784975.1 Planctomycetota bacterium | reverse complement strand
CGCGAGTTGGAGCCGAAGGGGATCATCCTCTCCGGCGGACCGGCCAGCGTGTACGAGCCCGGCGCCCCCCACTGCGACCCGGAGATTTTTCGTCTTGGTTTGCCGGTGCTGGGCATCTGCTACGGCATGCACCTGGCCTGCCAGGCGTTGGGCGGCCAGGTGCAGAGCGCGTCGGTCCGCGAATACGGCCGGGCGCGGTGCCGCATCGTCCAGCCGCGGGAATTGTTCGCCGGCCTGCCCGAGGAAATTGAGGTCTGGATGAGCCACGGCGACCAGGTCTCCGACACCTCGACCGATTTCGTGCCGCTGGCGGCCACCGATACCTGCCCGTTCGCCGCCGTCAAGCATCGCACCTTGCCGATTTACGGGCTGCAATTTCACCCGGAAGTGACCCACACCCCGCAAGGCGCCGAGATCCTGGGCAACTTTTTGAAACGGGCCTGCCGCTGCGCGGGCACGTGGCGGCTGGGCGACTTCGCCCGCGAGACGGTCGACGCCATTCATCATCGCGTCGGCCGGGGACGAGTGGTCTGCGGGCTGTCGGGCGGGGTGGACTCGTCGGTAGTGGCGGCCCTGTTGGCCCAAGCCATCGGTCCGCAGCTCTCCTGCATCCTGGTCGACAACGGCCTGTTGCGCAAGGATGAGGAGGAATCGGTCCTCCGCGAGTTCTCCCACCACTTCAAGACCGACTTGCACGTAGTCAAGGCGGAAGATAAGTTCCTGGCGGCGTTGGCGGGCGTGGTCGATCCGCAGGAGAAACGGCGGCGGATCGGGCACGCCTTTATCGAGTGTTTTTCCGAGGAGGCGGCCAAGATCGACAACGCCCGCTTCTTGGCCCAAGGCACGCTCTATCCGGACGTAATTGAGAGCGGCGGCTCGCCCGACGGTCCGGCGGCCACCATCAAGCTGCATCACAACGTCGGCGGACTGCCCGACGATCTGGCCTTCGAGTTGATCGAGCCGCTCCGCGACCTGTTCAAGGACGAGGTCCGCAAGCTGGGCATCCAGCTCGGGCTGCCGGAGGACATCGTCTGGCGACACCCGTTTCCGGGGCCTGGATTGGCGGTGCGTTGCATCGGCGAGGTCACTAAGGATCGGCTCGACATCCTCCGCGAAGCCGACGCCATCGTGGTCGGCGAGATCAAGAAGGCCGGCCTGTACCGCAAGACGGCCCAGGCGTTTGCCGTGCTGCTGCCGGTGCGAAGCGTAGGGGTGATGGGCGATGCGCGGACCTACGCCGAGGTGGTGGCCATCCGCTCGATCAATACCGAAGACTTCATGACCGGGGACTGGAGCCACCTTCCCTACGATCTGCTGGCCCGGATGTCGACGCGGATCATCAACGAGCTGAAGGGCGTCAACCGGGTGGTGTACGACATCAGCAGCAAGCCGCCGGCGACCATCGAGTGGGAGTGAGACGAGGGATGAGAGGGGAGGGCGGAGGAATGAGGGATTAGGGATTGGGGATTACGGGCGTTTAGCCGCGAGCGCACGCTTTCCCGTCTGTTCTCGTACCGAAACGGTGTCACAGCGCAACAGGACTGAAGGACCGGTAAGAACCATGTGGCGGAGAATCCGGCCTCTGCTTCTCCCGTTCGGCGGCGCGGGCGGGATCCTCGTGTTGCTGGCAATAATTAAACTCGCCCTGCACTTCCTCACCAGCGGACTGACCGACTACGGATACTACCACGACGAGTTCTACTATATCGCCTGTGCAAAGCGGCTTGCCTGGGGATACGTGGATCATCCGCCTTTGGCCATCTGGCTTCTGCATTGGAATCATCGACTCTTGGGAGATTCGCTCCCTGCCCTGCGTTTTCTGCCTGCCCTGATGGGGGCAGTACAAATCGTTGTGACGGGCCTGATCGCGCGGCAGCTAGGAGGCGGCCGATTCGCCCAAGGCTTGGCCGGGCTGGCCGTCTTGAGCGCGCCGGTGTTTCTGGTCCTGGGCGGTTTCTTCTCCGTGAACTCCGCGGAACAGCTATTTTGGCTTCTCACCGCCTACGTCTCCATCCTGGCCCTCACGAGCGACCAGCCGGCCTGGTGGCTCCTGGCGGGCGCACTTGCCGGGCTGGGGCTGATGAGCAAGCACACCATGGTCCTTTATCTGGCGGCATTGGCGATGGGAATGTTGCTGACGACCGCCCGCCGCCACTTCGCCACCAAATGGCTGTGGCTGGGCGGCCTGGTGGCCTTGCTGATCGTGCTTCCCAATCTGCTCTGGCAGTGGACGCACGGCTTTCCGTCGCTGGAGTTTTATCGGCAGGCCACACTGGGCAAGAACCTGCCCACGTCGCCGCTGGGCGTGCTGTGGGGGCAGATCCTGTACGCCAACCCGATCTTGCTTCCGTTGACGTTGCTGGGCCTGTATTTTCTACTGTGTTCCGCGGATGGTAAGCGATTCCGCGCCTTCGGATGGATGTATGTGATTCTCGTAGCCTTGATGATCGCGACTCGCTCCAGCCGCCCCGATCGCATCTGCGGGGCGTTTCCCATCCTGTTTGCCGCCGGCGCCGTGATGCTCGAGGGTGTCGGCAAGAAATACGGCCTGCGCAGGCTCAAGCCGGCGTCGATCGGCGTCGTGCTGGTCGGCGCGGCGCTCGTGGCCCCGCTCAGCCTGCCGATCCTCCCGCCGGCTATGCTCGCCCGGTACGTATCCCATTCGGGCACCCGCTATGAAATGGAAAGGCGCCATACGTCGCGTCTGCCGCAGTATTTCGCCGATCGCTTCGGTTGGGAAGACATGGCGGCGGTGGTGTCGAAAGTGTACCATTCACTCCCGGAAGCGGAGCGGGCACACACGGTCATTTTTGCCCGGAACTACGGCCAGGCAGGCGCGATGGAATTCTACGGGCGGAAATACGACTTGCCCAAAGTGTACTCCGGCCACAACAATTACTTTTTTGGGGGGCCTCCGCCAAGCGACACCCGGACGATTATCACGATCGCCTTCCCCCCGAGTGAATTGAGCCACACTTTTGAGGACGTCCGGCAGGCGGCGGTCTTCGATTGCGAGTATTGCTTGGATTATGAAAAGAACATTTCGATTTGCATCGCCCGCAAGCCGAAAGAGCCGGTCGCAAAGCTCTGGCCGAAAGTGAAAATGTACCTCTAGGCGGATCAAAATGAGTGAGACATCTGGAGACGCACCGTCGTCGGAACCGATCACCTTCGAGGCCGCCTTGAGGCGGCTGGAAGAGATCGTCCATCTGCTCGAAGACGGTGATCTCGGGCTTAACGAGGCGCTGGACCGCTACGAAGAGGGCGCTAAACTGCTGCGGCAGTCTTACGAACTCCTGCAACGCGCCGAGCGGAGGATCGAGTTGCTCAGCGGCATCGATGCCGAAGGCAACCCGGTCACCAAGCCTTTTGACGATACCGCCACCTTCAACTTGGAGCAACCGGTCAAACGTCCCGGCCGAAGGCGATCGGTCGAGAGCGATCCACCTAGCGGTGGGGGCGACAGTGGGCCAACCGGCGGCCTCGGCATAGACGAACCGGGAGCGTCGTCCTAAACTAGGGGTAGCATTCGATTCGTCCGCTGCTTCCAGCGTTCTGTGTTCACTGCGGCGTGAGTTGAAACAAATCGTTGCCACCGAAGGACGTTTGTTTCACTTTCAAGCGTAAGCAATATAAAGGCTGCCCGACCGCTCGATGCTCCAGAAGCCTCTTTCGTCGTACCCCGAGATCGCCGAGCAGTTTATCCCGCAGATTGACGCGGCGTTGGACGCCCGCACGGCGACGGAGGACGGATGTCCGGCACGACTGCGCGAAGCGATACGGTACAGCCTGCTCGCCCCTGGCAAGCGGTTGCGGCCAATCTTAGTGTTGTTGGCAGCCGAAGCCTGCCAGGGCAACGCCGAAGCCGCCATGCCGGGCGCTTGCGCGGTCGAAATGGTGCATGCCTATTCGCTCATCCATGATGATCTGCCCGCCATGGACGACGACGATCTGCGGCGCGGGCGTCCGACCTGCCACAAGGCGTTCGGGGAGGCGACTGCCATTTTGGCGGGCGACGCCTTGCTGACTTTGGCTTTCGAAGTGCTGGCGAAGGAGGTGCAACCGGCGGAGACGGCGGCCGCCTGCTGTGCCGCCCTGGCCGAGGCCGCCGGTGCCGCCAACATGGTCGGGGGGCAGGCTGCCGATCTCGACACCGCAGGCGGAGACGGTCGTCGGCAGGACGGCCCATCGAGCCTGGCGGTTCTCGAATCCATCCACCATCGCAAAACGGGGGCGATGATTCGCGTTTCGCTTCGCTTGGGAGGCCTAGTGGCCGGCGCCGAACTCGCCCAACTGGCGGCCCTGGATGCCTTCGGGCGCCGCGTCGGATTATGTTTTCAGATTACCGACGACCTGCTGGACGTACAGAGCAGCCAAGTCGCCATGGGCAAGCGAGTCGGAAAGGACGCCCAGCATGGTAAACTGACCTTTCCGAGCCTTTTGGGCGTTGACCGGAGCATCCAATATGCCCGGCGGCTGACGGCGGAAGCCTGCCAAGATGTCGCTTTCTTTGGGGCCCGGGCCGAGGGGCTTTGCAAGCTGGCCTGGTACGTGGTGGAAAGGAGTCGCTGATGCTCCCCTTGCTATCGACGATCCAATCGCCGCGCGATCTTCAGCGACTGTCAGCCGCCGAACTGGTGCAGTTAGCCGCCGAGATGCGAGAGGCCCTGTGCCGGCTGGCTTCCACCCGCACCGCCCATTTTGCCTCCAACTTGGGGGTCGTCGAACTGGCCCTGGCCTTGCACACCACCTTCGATTTTAGCCGCGATCGGCTCATCTGGGACACCGGGCACCAGGTCTATGCCCACAAGATGGTCACCGGACGCTATGACGAGTTCCAGACCCTGCGGGCCAAGGGGGGGCTGATGGGCTACCCCAATCCGGCCGAAAGCGACTACGACCTGTTTATGACCGGCCACGCCGGTTCCAGCGTGGGCACCGCCCTGGGCATGCGCTGCGGCGACGAGCTGCTGCGGCCCGACGAAAAACGCCGCGTGGTGGCGGTGGTGGGCGACGGGGCGTTTCCGTGCGGCGTGGTGGTCGAGGCCATGAACAATGCCGGCGGACTGAAGAAGAATCTCATCGTGGTCCTCAACGACAACAAGATGTCGATCTGCCCGCGGGTCGGCGGACTGGCTGAATCGCTCGACCGTCTGCGGACGGCCCATTTCTACACCGGCCTGAAGGTCGAGGTCCAGCGCTTGCTCACGCGGATGCCGGTCATCGGCGACCCGGTCGAGCGGTTCCTCACTCAGGTCAAAGACGCGCTCAAGGCCGGCCTGCTGGGCGGCATGTTCTTCGAGGATCTCGGCTTTCGTTACATCGGGCCGGTCGACGGGCACAACATCACCCAACTGCAAAAGTACCTGCGGATGGTGTGCAACGTGGAGGGGCCGGTGCTGTTGCACGTGGTCACCGAGAAGGGCCACGGTTTTCCGCCCGCCGCCGAAGATCCCACCAGGTTTCACGCCCCCGCCCCGTTTCACCGTGAAAACGGCTCGGTGGTCCCGTTAAAAAGGGCTTCCGGGCGGCCGCCTTACACGGAGGTTGTCCGCGACGCCCTGCTGGACCAGATGCGAGCCAATCCCAAGGTGGTCGCCATCACCGCCGCCATGTGCCAGGGCAACATGCTCGAGCCGATCCGCGACGAGTTCCCCACTCGATTCTTCGACGTGGGCATTTGCGAGTCGCACGCGGTGACCTTCGCCGCCGGGCTGGCCAAGGCCGGTCTGCGGCCGATCGTCGACGTCTACAGCACCTTCATGCAACGCAGCTATGACCAGATCTTCCAGGAAGTGACGTTGCAGAACCTGCCCGTCACTCTGCTGTTGGATCGAGCCGGGTTAGTGGGGCCGGACGGGCCGACGCACCACGGCGTGTTCGACCTCGCCTATTTGCGGCCCTTTCCGAACCTGGTCCTAACGGCTCCCGGCGATCAACAGGATGTCGCTCCGATGATCGACTGGGCCCTGCACCACGATTGCCCGGTGGCCATTCGCTATCCGAAGGCAGTGGCGGAAGTGGTCAAGCGGCCGGCGTGCCCCATCGAATTGGGCAAGGCGGAGGTGCTCCACTGGGGTCGCGACGGCGTGCTGCTGGCTTGCGGGGCCATGTTCAGCGCTTGTGTGCAAGCGTCTGAACGATTGGCCGGCGAAGGGCTGGATTTTGGCGTGGTCAACGCCCGATTCATCAAACCGCTCGATACGGAAACGATGCTCCGCGCGGTTGGCGAGTCCCCGGTGGTGCTGACGGTTGAGGAGGGCGTGCTGATGGGCGGTTTTGGCAGCGCAGTGTTGGAGGCGGCGGCCGACGCGGGCCTTAGCGCCGCCAAGGTTCGCCGCTTGGGCATACCCGATCGTTACATCGAGCACGGCAGCCGCCACGAGCTGTTGAGCGATTTGGGGCTGGACGTGGCGGGCATTGTGCGGGCATGCCGGCAATCCGCCGCTCGCCCACGGAAGTCGGCCTTGATCGATCGTGCCGCCCTTTGACGGATGCCCTCCCCATGCCCGAGAACACGTCCACTCCCCCCGTCACCCGACCGATGCGAGTGTTCTTGCTCGGTGCCGGCCAGCGGTCGGAGGTGGTGGCCGAAGCCGAGCGACTGCGGCCGATCATTGAACAATGCGCCCAGATCGTCTGCTGTGACTTCAGCGGATCAGAAGACCTTTCTTGCCTGGAAGCCGACCTGGCGATCGTGCTGGGGGGCGACGGCTCGATCCTTCGGGCAGCCCGGCAGATGGGACCACGCCAGATTCCGGTGGCGGCCGTTAATCTCGGCAGGCTGGGTTTTTTGGCGAATATGCTGGCCGAAGAGTTGCCTAATGTCCTTCGCGACTTTTCCGAGGGCCGCTTCAGCGTCATCGAGCACTTGATGTTCGAGTGTACCGTATTGCGCAGCGGCCGAATCCTGGCGAAGCAACTCGGGCTGAACGAGGTGGCCGTGCAGGCCGGCAGCCCGTTCAATCTGATTGACATCGATCTTTACGTTGACTCAGAACCGGTAACCGCGTATAGTTGCGATGGTTTAATCATTAGCACTCCGGTGGGGTCGACCGCCCACAGCCTTTCGGCGGGTGGACCGATCCTGCGAAACAGTTTGCAGGCGTTCGTGATCCTGCCGCTGAGCCCGCACACCTTGACCATGCGTCCGGTGGTCGATTCGGCCGACCGGGTCTACGAAGTGGTGGTGGAGCGGCCCAATCCGGGGACGGCGGTAGTGGTCGACGGGCGGCTGGTGTGTCAGATGCTGCCGGCGGACCGCGTGCGGGTGGAGCGGGCAGCCGCACGTTTTAAGCTGGTGGCCGGACGTGGCCACACCTATTACCGCAGCCTGCGGGAGAAACTCGGCTGGAGCGGGCGTTTGAAGCTCGACGCTAAGTAAGGGAACTGTGCTGATTTTTGTGGCGGGTACCGACGGGCACCCGCTTGCGGGTCGGGTTGGTCGGCCACAAAAATGGGACTGTCCCGCTTAGATCCAACTGAGCTCGAAAGGATTCGAGTCGATGAACCGGCCCTTCGGCGGCGCGATGGCGGGGATGTTGGCCGTGGCGACGGTCCTGGCGGCCGCCGCATGGGCCGCCGATCCCGCCGGCCAAACCTACACCCTCCGCTATCGATTCCATCCCGGCGAGACGCTCCGCTGGGAAGTCGAACACCGCACCCGTGTCCGCAACTCGGTGTCGGGCACCACCGAGACGCTGGAAACCTGTTCCCGATCGTTGAAGGTATGGCGGGTCGAGGAGGTCAGGCCCGACGGTCAGGCTACCTTCGAGCACAGCGTCGCTTGGCTCGAAATGCGGCAAAAAGTCGGCGACCGCGACGAAGTCCGCTACGACAGCCGCAGCGGGGCGAAACCGCCTGCCTGCTTTGCGGGCATGGACAAGACAGTTGGGGTGCCGCTGGCGGTGATCACCATGGATGCCGCCGGGAAGATCCTCAAGCGGCGGCGCCACGATCCGGTGGCCATGCCTCACAACGACGGCAGCATGACCATTCCCTTGCCCGAGCAGCCGGTGCCGGTCGGTTACACCTGGTCGCATCCCGAGGAGATCGATGTGCCGCTTGAGACCGGGGGCATCAAGAAGATCCAGGCCATTCAGCAATACACCTTGGAAGAAGTCGAGACCGGGGTGGCTACCATCCAGGTGTCGACCGACATCATCACGCCGGTCAGCGAGCCGGCGATCGAGGTCAAGCTGGTGCAGCGCGAGAGCCACGGCCGGGTCCGCTTTGACCTCGATGCCGGCCGCGTCCTCAGCCAGGAGATCGACATCGACAAGCATGTGGTCGGCTTCCGCGGCTACGCCAGCAGCATCCACTACGTCAACCGCTTCTGCGAGCATCTCCAATCGCCGGAAGTCAAGACGGCCGAAAACGCGAGGGCGAGGAGGCAATAGCTCCGCGTGTGGGGACTGTCCCGTTTTTTTGGCAGGATGCCACAAGAATGGGACTGTCCCCTGTCCCGGGATCAAGGCCCAAGGCTGCCGGCCAGCTTGATCTCGCAGGTCTGCCGCTTTTGGTTGCGGAGCACCACCACCTGCATGGTCTCGCCCGCATAATGCCGGGCGATCGCCTCGCGGATTTGGGCTGCCCGCTGGATCTTGCGGCCGTCGATCTCCACCACCCGATCGCCGACCTTAATTCCCGCCGCGGCGGCCGGCGACTTCGCCCGGCAGGCCACGATGATCGGCGCGCCGGTAATGAGATTGGGCCCTTTTAGACCGATGCCGGCGATGCCCGGACGAAGGTTTTCACCCTTCTTCAGCCGCGGCAAGATCTGTTGAATGTGTTCGGCGGGAACGGCGAAGCCGACGCCCGAATCGTACCATTCCACCCCAGCCATTTCGTCGGCCGATTCCGGCGAAAGGGGGACCAACACGCCCAGGACGCGGCCGTGGATGTCGATCAGCGGGCCGCCGTAGTTGTTGGGCGAGACGGCCGCGTCGGTCTGAATGGCCTTGCCCCAAATGCGGTCCAAGGCGCTCAGGATGCCGACGGCCATGCTCGGCCGGCTGGCGTCGAAGGCCCGTCCGACGGCAATCGCCCACTGGCCCACCCGCATCTGCGCCTGGGGCGCGATTTCACACACCGGCAGCGGCTGGGCGACCTCGATCTTCAGCAGCACGATCATCCGCGAGGAATCGCTGGCCACCAGCCGGGCCGGTTTGCGGGCCCCGTCGGCCAGCCGCACGAGGATTGAAGTCGGCTGGCTGAGGAAGTTGAAGGCGCTGGAGACGATGTAGCCGTCGGCGGCCACCACCAAACCGGTGGTCGGGCCTTCGCTCAATAGCATTCGCCCGCGGCGTTCCAGCCCGCCGACGGTCTCGATCCGCACCACGGACGGTGAGACTCGTTCGACCGCCGCCGCAAACGCGTCCGCTTCGAGACGAGCGAGATCTGGGTCGGACGGGCAGGCCGCCGCAGGATGGCAGAGCATCATCGCCAGGAGGGCACACCAACATAAAGCCCTCGTTCTGACGAGCCGCGAAGCAGACGGTCCTGATTTCTCAATTTGGCCCACCGGCCGATCCGGGAGCCGCCTAGCGGCGATAGTCCCTAGCCAGGGGCGCAAGCCCCTGGGAAGCCACCATGCGCGTCGTTGGAAGCCGCGAAGTGGCGACACAAGCTCGTGCCGCCCCGTCGGGGCTCCGCAATGTAATGCGTCCTGATCCCAGGGGCTCACGCCCCTGGCTAGTGGCTGACGCCCCTTCGGGGCTGACTGACCGTCCGGCAGAATGGTGGAGCGGCAAGAAGGGGACAGTCCCAGTTTCGCGGCGAATCTGGCCGTTTCCAGCGAACAAGTCTTCGCCGCCGCGAAAATCGGGACAGTCCCCGTCATGGCTGCCCCTTCTTGGCCGCCGGCAGTTCGCCGGCATCGCGGTGCAGGCTGGCCTCGATCAGGCCCCGACCGCGGAGGAGCGTCAACTTGACTTCCTCGTCTTCGTCGACGTACTCCAGGTCGGCGGCTACGGCCCGGCAAGACTGCGCCAACCGATCGCCCAACAGGAGGATCAGGTCGTCGGGCCGGATGCCCGCCTTGTCGGCCGGCGAGCCGGGGCGAACCTGGTCCACGTAGGGCGGAGTCCGCGGCAACACGTCGGGCACGAGCGTGATCCCCAGCATGGCTAAGTCGAGCGGCCGTTTGGGTTTGCGGGCCGTTTCCGCGTCGCTGCCGGCAACGAGCTTGCCGGCGCGAATCTCCTCGGCGCCGTGGCGAATGGCGTCGGCCGGCATCGCATAATTCAGCCAGGTATCGCTCAACGAATCGCGCAACTCCTTGCCGAGCATGCCCACTAATTGACCGCGATGGGTCACCACTGCACCGCCGGCCGCGCCGGCGTTGTTGGTAGCGGCGTCCAACACATAGATCGGCCCGTGATAGAACGTTTCAAACGCCCCCCGCCGGGCCTCCAAGGGGGCCACCACCGCAACCGTCCCCCGCTGCACGCTGGCCGGCTCGTCGCCGCTAGCCACGCCAAAGGCATTGCTGAAGGCGAGGATCGGCTCGCCGGCCTTGACCTTGACGGCCTTGCTCAGATCAAAATACGGCAAGTCCGTGGCCTCGATCTTCAAGACCGCGATCTCCAGCCGCGGGTCGGCCCCCAACAGCTTCGCCGGAAACCGTCGGCCGTCGGCCAGCACCGCGGAAATGTATTCGGTGTCCAGCACGTGGCTGAAG
>JAJYGU010000129.1 GCA_021784975.1 Planctomycetota bacterium | reverse complement strand
TTGGGATACGGCTGACGGCCGAAAAAAATGTGCCTGTCCCCTTGCTTTCACCGTTCATGGCCACCCTACCTTTTGTCGATCCACTCTTTCAGCCCTTTGAAGTAGTCCGGCGGCTCGTCGGCAAGGTTGCGGAGCTTGTCGAACCGGGCGCGGGCCACTTGGGCCATCTGCGTGCTAGGATAGTTGTCGAACACGCTCTTGTAATAGTAGCGGGCGGCGCCGTAGTACTTGAACTGCTCATAGTATTGGCCGCGGGTGTAATCGCGGTTGGCCATTTCCTCGATGATTTGGGCCCTGGCCTTGAGCACGCGCTCCCGTTCCGGCCCCAGCTTGCGGTCGAACTGGCTGAGGGTTTGATCGGCGACCTTCATGGCCTCCTTCAAGGGCGTGCCGTCGTAGACCGCCCCTTGGTAGATCCGCATCTTGGCCTGGAGATTCAAGAGGTGGGCCTTCAACTGATGGGTGCTGTTGGGGTACTCTTTGCACAGCAGGTCGTAGTTGTTGGCGGCGTCCTGGAAATTGCCGTGGCGGAAGTAGGCATCGCCCATGGCCATCAAGCTGTGGTCGGCCAGCTTACCGGTAGGGTCGTAGGTCCGCACCCGCTCGTAGGCTTGAATGGCATAGCCGAAGGTGTCGAACATCGGCCGGCTGCCGTCGCTAAAGTTGGGTTGGATGACCCACAACGGCCTGGCGTCCTGCAATTGCTCCCAATACCTCCCCAGGGCGAACTCGCGGGCCACCACCGTGTCCAGGTGCCGGGTGTTGACGTACTTTTTCAACAGGCCGCCGTAGGTGTCGTGGGCCTTGGGATATTGATCGGAGAAGAACTCGCTTTCGCCCTGCAGGAACAAAGCGTCTTCCTCCAAGGGCGTATCGGGCCAGCGGTCGGCGGTGGCGGCGAACTTGACCGCCGCCTGGCGGAACAGGTCTTGGGCCTCCTTGGTGGCCTTGTGAGCCAGCTTGTCCGAGGCCTCGCGGAAGAGGGCCTCGCCTTCGGCCATGCTGGTACGGGCGACCTTCTCGTTGGGGCCATGGCCGGTGGCCGCCCGGATGTTCTTATAGACGTTTTCCGGGGCCAGATCGGACCACTGGAACCCCGACTTGGCTTCGGCCTTGTCTTTGTCGGCCGGCTGGTCCTTGATGGAGATGCCGCCCGGAGGCGGTCCGGGCAGCTCGGCGGGAATAGTGGGCGGCGGGCCGGCCTGCGGCGTGTCGGCCATCGCGTCGGCCGCCTGCGACAGCGGCGTGGGCACGTACGAGGCCCCACGCGTCGCCGGACCGGGAATCAGCGGACTGGAAGGATCGGTGGCCACGTATCCTACCTGTCGGACCGCTGAGGTCGCATTGCCTGCGGCCGACGCCGCGGGTGCGGGCGTCGACGGCTGGCTATGGGAAGCCGTCCCGGCCGCAGCCGCGTGGCCCGGCGGCGGCCGGTCCGGCTTGCTCATCGACTTCCACAGCCAGCCGCGGCCGTAATCGCTGACGCTCTCGGAGGCGGATTGCGATCGGACGCCGTCCGGCGCCGGCGGAACGCTGGCGCAGCCGGCCGACAGCCCGAGCAGGCAGACTCCGGCGCCGACAAGCCACCATCCATCACTCGACATGCGGGACATCCTTGTCCGGTCAGGTCGCCAAGCGTCCCAGGTATTCGTGCATCCGCGGTTTCCGGCCCAGCAGGTTGACGAGATAATGATTCAGCACGCTGCGGAGCTCGCCGAGGCTGCGGGCATCGATTTCCATGCGCCGCCAGGCCAGCCGGTCGGGATCGGCCAGTTGAGCCATTGCCCTCAGCACGCCTGCGCTCACCAACACGATTTGTCTCTTGCCTTCACGACATCGACCGCACAACACGCCGCCCTCGACCTGTCCAAAGGGGACGCGGCCAACCGGTGTAATCGGGGCGCCACACTCCGCACAGGCATCCAGCGACGGCAAGTGGCCGAGCCACCGCAAGCCGCCCAACTCGAACCGCGCCACCCATTTGGCCACCGGTTCTCCAGCCGCCAAAGCCTGGAGCGTCTCCTCGGCCAGATCGAATAGTTCGGGATGCGGATCGTCTTCTTCGGTCAAGGCATCCAACAACTCGGCCACATAGTAGCCGGCGTAAAGCGGCCCCAGGTCGCGGCCCGCCGGCCGGAACCGCCGCAGGAGCTTGGCCTCGGTCAACAGGTCCAGGGCATCCGACGTTTTGCGTAGGAAGACTATTCGACACAGGGCCAGCAGGTCAAGAGCAGACTCGAAAGGGCCTTTGAGCCGTCTCGCCCCCTTTGCCAGAGCCCCTATCTTACCAAATTCGCGGGTGAACAAGCTGACTACCAGGCTGGTCTCGCTGAACTCGACCGTGCGGATCACGAGGGCGGTGGCTTTTTCCGAGGGCATTGGTTGCTCCGGTCGATATACGCTCGCTCTTTGCGGCGCATCTGGTTTCGCAGGCTAGGGGTGGCGTCGTCGCAGCCGACCAGATGTAACGTGCCGTGAATCACGTATCGCAACAGTTCTTCCGCGGCGGTGCAGCGAAAGCGCGGGGCCGATCGGGCAGCCGTCTCGGCGCTGGCCACCACCTCACCGTCCAAACGGCGCGGCGGCCGCTCGAAGGCAAAGCTCAGCACGTCCGTCGTGCCCGGGTCGCCGAGGAACTCCGCGTGCAGGGCTGCCATGGCGGCATCATCGACCAGGGCCACGCTCAGCTCCGCATCGGCGACCCCGGCGTCGTCGAGAACCGCCCGGATGGCCCTGCGGATCCGGCGGCGGTCGATCTTGAGCTTGGTCTGGCGATTGGCGATACGGATGGCGATCAAGGAGTATGGGGGAGCGCGGGCGTCTCGCCCGCCGCAACACATGTGGGCGAGACGCCCGCGCTCCCTTTTTTGGCGGTACGTTGTTCGGGATACTTGATCCGTCCGTGGTAGATCGAGGTAAGCGAGACAGCCATGCTCCTTTCGATGGTCCGCAGTTCCCGCAGGGTCAATCCGCTCTCGTCGAACTGCCCGTCGCGGAGCCGGTTCTCGGCGATTTCGCGGATCAGGCTCTCGATGCGGGCGGGGGTCGGCTCGATCAGAGTGCGGCTGGCGCTCTCCACCGCGTCGGCCAACATGAGCACCGCCGCCTCTTTGGTTTGCGGCTTGGGGCCCGGATAGCGAAAGCTGCTTTCATCGACCACCGCACCGTTGGGATTGGATTCGCGTTGCTCGGTGGCCCGGCCGTAGAAGAACTCGACCAGGGTGGTGCCGTGGTGTTGCATGATCAGGTCGATGATCGGCTGCGGCAGCCGATGCTGCCGGGCCAGGTCGGAGCCGTCCTTGATGTGGGCGAAGATCACCAGCGTGCTCATGGCCGGGGCCAGCGTCTGGTGGCGGTTGACCTCCCGGCCTTGATTCTCGGCGAAATAATCGGGTTTGAGCATCTTGCCGATGTCGTGAAAGTAGGCCCCCACTCGGACCAGCAACCCGCGGGCGCCGATGCTCTCGGCGGCCGCCTCGGCGATCGAGCCCACGGTGACCGAATGGTTGTAGGTGCTGGGAGCCCGCCGCACTAGTTCCTGCAAGAGCGGGTGGGCCACGTCGCCCAGTTCCAGCAGGCTCAGGTCCGTCAGCACCCCGAAGAGATGTTCCACAAAAGGCAACAAGCCGGTGGTGAGGAAGCCGGCGGCCAGGGCGAAGCCGGCGTCGCGCAGCCCATGTCCGATCAACGAGAGACTGAGCGGCTGGCCGTCGATCATTCCCATGTCGGTCTTCAGCAGGGCCGCCACCAGGCCGGCGAACAGCCCCACGTAGATCAACTTGGGGCGGGAGCGAATCGAGCCCAAACTCAGCACCGCGGTGGCGGTGGTGCCCAGCAGCAGGACCAGTTCCGGCAGCCCGTGACCGATTGCCAAAGTGAGGATCAGGGCCAGCGTGCCGGCCAGCATCAGGGCCAGTTCCTGCCGGTAGACGATGGCCATGGTCATGCCGAACAGCAGCAGGGGGACGATTTCCGCCCGCCAGGCGTCGGCCGAGGCCACCCGTCCCGCGGCCACGGTGATGATGGCCAGCGATAGCAACACGATGAGCCGGGTCAGGCTGGCCAACGGACCGCGCTGGCGGTAGCGCATGTGAACGCCGCACAGCAGGAACAGCAGGAAGATCATGGCGGTGATCGCCGCCGCCCGGCTGAGGACGCGGCTGTACGAGCGGGCATCGAGAGCCGCCTCATATTCCAGGCGCAGCAAGTCGATCTGCTCGATCTGCAAAGGCTGCCCGTGCTTGGCGAGCACCTGGCCCTCGGTATACTCCGCGTATTTGTTCTCCACCGAGGCCAGCGCGTCAGCGATGGCCTGCTTGGTCTGCACATCGTCGAGGCTCAACGTGGACTTGATGGCCTTCAGCCGGGGGTGGAGCCAGGCGAACAGGCGATCGGCCACGGAGGACAGCTCCGGCTGCGCACGGAGACTGTCGCGGAGCGCGGTGGCGTCGCCCATCAACACCTCGCCGACCTTGACGACTTGCAAGGGCTCGGCGTTGCCCAGCGGATGAACCAAGATCTCTTCTTGGTTCAGGCCCGGTTCCAGCTTCTCCAGCAGGCCGCGTTGCTCGAAAGGGGCGAACACCGCCGCCAGGGCGTTGGTGCAGCGTTCCAAGTTCTCTTGCGGCGTGAAGACCGCCCGGAATTGGCGGAATTGCTCTTCCTGGCGCTTTGGGCCGGGGGGCAGGGCGGCCTCGGCCGGCAATTGAAAGGCCGCCCAGACCCGCGGATCCACCCGGTCCAAGGTGGGGGCGGTCGTCAACTCGGCGATGGTGTTTCGCAGTTGCGCCCGCAACTGCTTCAGCGGCCGGTCATCCTCGGCATAGACGTAGCGGACCTGGCTTCGTGCCCGCTGGCGGGCGGCTTCGGTGGCCACCGAGTCGAACCGCCGGAAGGGCACCAGGGCTACGATGTCGCGAGGCGGCGTATAGCCGGCGCGGTAGGGAAAGGGCCGCTGCCAGCCGTGGATCACCAGGCAAGTGACCACCGCCGCCAGGAAGGCCAGACCCACCCGTCCCAGCACGTCGCGGCGGCGCAGGCTCTCCCAGGCCCGCTCCCATTGCCCGGGCGGCAGACCCAGAGCGGCGATTCGCTCGAAGCGTTTGCTCTTTCGCATCCCAAACGGCATGGCGCGGCCGCTGCTCGTTAGCGGCGTTTCCCCGGGTGTGGTTCGTAGGCGTCGACGATCTTCTGCACCAAGGGGTGGCGGACGATGTCGGCGGTGGTCAGCTTCACCGAAGCGATGCCTTCGATGCCGTGCAGCCGCGAAAAGGCGTCGACCAGCCCGCTCTGCAGGTGCGGCGGCAGGTCGATTTGGGTGACGTCGCCGGAGACCACGATCTTCGACCCCGTCCCCATCCGCGTCAAGAACATCTTCATCTGGGCCACGGTGGTGTTCTGGGCCTCGTCGAGGATCATGAACGCCTCGTTCAGGGTGCGGCCCCGCATGTAGGCCAGCGGAATCACCTCGATCAGGTCCTCCTCCTTGTATCGGGCGATCAGGTCGTGGTCCATCATTTCGTTCAGCGCGTCCATCAGCGGCCGCAAGTAGGGATTGATCTTAGCCTGCAGGTCGCCGGGCAGAAAGCCGAGGCTTTCGCCGGCCTCGACCGCCGGACG
Source organism: Planctomycetota bacterium (assembly GCA_021784975.1). Lineage (GTDB taxonomy): Bacteria > Planctomycetota > Planctomycetia > Pirellulales > Thermoguttaceae > JAJYGU01. The sequence goes on along the minus strand of JAJYGU010000129.1, from coordinate 5,138 downwards.
GACCAACACGATCTTGCGGATCGCCTCTTGCTTCAAGGCCGCCGCCGCCATGGCCACCGCCAGGTAGGTCTTGCCAGTGCCGGCCGGCCCGCAACACAGCACCACGTCGTGGGTGCGGATGGCTTCCACGAAGCGCCCTTGTCCGGCCGAGCGGGGGCGGATCTGCCGGCCGGCCCGAAAGACCTCGATCGAGGCGTGGGCGGCGGCCGACTGGCCACTTTGCAGGCCGGAGAGCACGCGGCTGACGTCGTCGGCCAGCACGTCGCCGTGCTCGCGGGCGCAGACCTGCAACTGCTCCAGCACCTGGGTGGCCGAGGCCACGGCCGCCTGCGGGCCGACGATATGGATTTGGCCGTTGCGGGAGCTGATGCTCACCCCCAAAGTGTTGCGAATCCGCCGCACGTGCTGGTCGCATGCGCCAAACAAGGTCAACAAGGCGTTGGCATTGACGACCGAAATGGTGGATTCCATCTTCCCGATCCGCGCCGAGGGCGCCGGCGCCGCCCAGCCATCACGAGTTGCTCAACAGGAAGTCTGAATAAGCGTCAAAAGTCACCCGGCTGGGCAATGTAGGTGTGGCAGTGCGGGCAGATGTGCGTGCCTGCCGCAATCTCCTGGTTGCACCGCGAACAGGTCTTCACGATCGCCCCCCGCCCAAACAGTCCGGATTTCATGCTGCTCTCCAGCGACTTGTCGTTCTCCGGCTCGTCGAGCGCCAACGCGCCGGAATCGCCCGGTTGCGGCGACGGTCCCAACATGGCCATCACCGCATCTTCCGAGACCTTCTGATCGCGGAGGGCGGGCACCTTGATTCGCGATTTGCAGTGTGGACAAAGCCCTTCCGTTCCAGCCAACGTGTCCTTAACCTTCAACACATGCCCTTTGGGACAGACGCAGCGAATAGCCATCGCTCCCCCTCCCCAAATTGGTCATCGAGGACGCTCGCACGACCGGCGGCCACACCCCGACCTCCGGGCCCATTCCGAGCCGCTATCGAGAGAACCAAGCCGACCGGCTTCCGCAGGGACGTTGAAGATATGAATGATACCGGTATCCTGCCCCCGTCTGATTATTATGATAGCCCACCTAGGGCCACGTGCCTAGCTAATGCCTACCCGGTTCATGCGGGAAAGTATACCACAACGAGCCAGGGAGCAACACCATCTCATTGCGGAGAAGCACCCCCCAAGGGCAGCATCTTGTGCCTGATCACACAGCCGGCGCTCCCATACCATCTAGGGGACTGGGAATCGCCTCTGTGGGCCAATGGTAGCCAGAGAATCGGCGATACAGTTCGGACAGCCGCGGTCAGAATGACCTATCGTTGTTTGACAGAATGCCTACGCCCATGATCTTTGCAGGAGACAATCGCGATGGCCCTCGGTAGCTTCGAGTTGCCCAATTCGACAGGCACGCATTCTTGTCCGTCGGGAACGGTCGTCGTGCCGCCGTTGGCGGGCGGTTGCGCGATGGGAGCGGATGAATACCTGAAACGAGCCACGGCCGCCGCCGCCGTGTTCAGTCAATTCACCCAGGAGCAAACGGACCGAGTGGTTCGGGCTGTCTATGAAGCGGCGTTCAACAAGCGTGTTGGACTGGCCCGGCTGGCTTGCGAGGAGACCGGCTTAGGGAAGTGGCAAGACAAGGTCATCAAGAACGTCGTGGCAAGTCAATTCGTCTACGACGACATCAAGAACCTCAAAACGGTGGGAATCGTCAGCGACGATCCAGTGGCCGGCATCGTGGAGATCGCGCAGCCGATGGGGCCAATTCTGGGAATCATCCCGGTCACCAATCCAACCTCGACGGTAATCTTCAAGATTCTCATCGCCCTGAAGACCCGTAATCCGATCATTCTCAGCCCATCACCGCGTGCGCGACGGTGCAGCAGCGAGGCCGCACGGATCTGCTACGAAGCGGCCCTGGCTGCCGAGGCCCCCGAACACTGCGTGCAATGGCTGACCGAAGCGTCCTTGGAAGCGACGCAGGCGCTGATGTCCCACAAGTCGCTGGCGCTGATCCTGGCCACCGGCGGCGCGGGGCTCGTACGCAGCGCCTACAGTTCGGGCACGCCGGCCATCGGCGTTGGGTCGGGCAACGTGCCGGTGTTCATCGAGAAATCGGCCGACGTGGCCTTCGCCGTCGAACAAATCATGCTCTCCAAGCTGTTCGATAACGGAACGATCTGTGCGAGCGAGCAAGCCGTGGTGGTAGAGCGAGACATTGCCGAGGCGACGGCGGCCGAATTCCGCAAGCAAAAGGCGTATTTCCTCTCCGCGGCCGAAGTGGCCGCGGTGGAGCGGATTGCCTTTGACCCCAGACGGCGGGTGATGGCCCCCGACGTAGTGGGACAACCGGCGACCAAGATCGCCCAAATTGCCGGGCTCGACGTGCCGGCGGACGTGGATTTGTTGGTCGCGCCGCTGAAAGGCGTCGGCGAGCAGTGGCCGTTGTCGTCTGAAATCTTGGCTCCCATCCTGGCTTGGTACGCGGCTGACGATTTCCGCGCGGCGGTCAATCGCTGCATCGATTTGAACTTCCACGGCGGTGTCGGACACACCGTAAGCATCTTCTCCAACGACGAGGATCGAATCCGGGAATTCGCCGGGCTGATGAACGCCGGCCGCATTGTCGTCAACACGCCGTCGTCGCAAGGCGCCGTCGGCGGCATCTATAACAGGCTCCACCCGTCGCTGACGTTGGGTTGCGGCACCGGCGGACACAACATTACCACCGACAACATCACCGCCCGCCATCTGCTGAATGTCCAGCGCATCGCCCGACGCCGCGAAAACCAACGCCTCGGGCGATTCGACGCCCATCTGTTCCTCGATGAGTCGCGCGACGCCGCAGCCGTGGCGGCCGCATACCACAAGAACTCCTAAACAGGCAAAGAACCATGACTCCTGCGTGTGAACCTCAAGAACCGTTGATCATCGGCTTCAAAGGCTCCATGAGCAGCGATCGTTGCGACCAAGTCGGGCCGGACATCCGAGCGCGGCTTGCCGAACCGCGCGAACCGGTTGTCTTCGATCTCAACGACGTCGATTTTGTGGGCTCATCGTTTCTGGGCCTTTGCATCTATGCTCACCGGCAAGCAGGCGACCACGGATTTCGCCTCATCAATGTCTGCCCGATGGTCAAGCGGGTGTTCAAAATTGCCGGGCTCGATCGCATCCTGGCCATCGAATGAGGACCTTTCGCGCGGCAGGAATGGAAGGGACGCAGCTCTTTTCGCCCGACTGCCTGCAGAGACGCAACGGGAGAGCGTGACTCTGCTCCCGTCCCCACCCGCGCGTTCACCTTATGGTCTCGCAGCCCAAAAGACTACCAACACAACGAGCAGAGTCAAAATCAGAAAAGTGCCCAGGATCACCCATGACTCCAGACGCGCCATATTCGGGGTAAGTTCTCAATAACCCCGTGATTTCAGGTATTCGTGTCTGGGCGTGCAAAGAGCGGCAATGATGGCGCGCAGCCTGATCAATGCCAGCGAAGGGGAAGAGCGGATGCTGTGCCGTCCCGATAGGCTACGTCTCCTGGGCCGCTTGCCGCAACAATTCCGGCAAGGCAATGATTTCCCGCGCGCCGCGTATGCGGTCCTGGAGATACTGCCAGAAGGATACGCCCAGCTTCCGGCAGGTCTTCTTCAGGCTGATAAAGGTGTCGCGGCAGCGCCGGCCCAACTCGCTTCGCGTGCCGGCGCTGATCTTCCGCTTCTTGGCCCACTCCCGAATGTCCCTCTCCGACAGATTGTTGTGCAGGGGGATCTCCGGCCAGTCCAGGACCAACAAGAGATCGTCCCGCTTCTCGTGAATCCGCCGCGGTTCGTCGCGGCGGATTTTCCAAGCGGCGAGTTGCCGTTCCCAAGCCTTGTCCCCCACAAGGATGCGGTCTCCCTTTCCCGCCGCGCTGGTCAGCCGCGCCCGCAGGGCCAGGGGAAGTCCCTGGAATTCCGGGTACATCAGGGCGTCCTCGCCCCACACGTACTCCTCGTGCGGCGCACAGAGCAGCTTCAGAAAATTCACCCGGCTCTTGCTCGGCGTAGTGCTGAAGGAGGCGAACCACGGGTTGGCGATGACCGTGGTATAGGCGTTTTTTCCCAGGTGCCGGGCCCCTGTGTCGTCGGCCTGAAAATAGCTCGACACCTCTCGCGCCGCCGGCAGCAGGGCGTCTTTCTCCTGGTGGAACTGCTCGTGGCCTTCATTCAAAAGGCGGTCGATCTGGCCGGCCGAAATGTCGATCCCCAGGTCCAGCAACTCTTCCTGGATCAACGGTTGGGTGACGTGGTTCTGATGATACTGCTACAGCACGTAGCCCCGCAGCCCCGGTCCGAAATGCCCTTGCACCTCGCCCGGCAACGGGGCCGTGCGGCTGCTGCCGTCGGGCAAAAGGTAACGCAACCGCCGGTAGCAAACGTTGTGGGCTTCGAGGTTCAAGTCCTGCACCACGAAATCCTCGTAACCGTTCTGCTGCGCCCCCTCCGGCAGCCCTTCCAGAGGCAGCGGGATCGTTTCGTGAATCGTCAACTCCCCGGTCTTCTGCCGTTTGGCCGAACCAGGCCGCTTACCGCGACGCTTCTTCTTGTGCGATGGATCAGGGTGCGGAGCATTCAAGGTGCTCGGTCGGATCGTCGGTCGCCGCGGCAGTCCCTTCAGCCGGTTGATTTCGTCGCGCAGTGCCCGAATCTCTGCCTGCTGTTGTTCGATCACTCGCAGCAGATGATCGACCAGCGGCGTCCGTTCTCCTGGCGACACCTCGACGCCCGCGACCTTGATCGGCTCGAAACCATCCATGCCCCACAAGAAACACGAAAACCGCCCTCCAAGTAAAGACCAATTTCACGGGGTTATTGAGAACTTACCATCATTACACGTTACCGCGACACCAACAGCAACCTCCGGACGCAGTTGTGCCGCATCATCAAGAAGGCTGGCTTGGAGCCTTGGCCGAAGTTGTTTCAGAATCTTCGGGCCACCAGGGCAACAGAGTTGGTCGCGGCCGGGTGGCCAGAGTACAAGGTGTGCAAGTGGCTGGGGCACACCGTGGCCGTGGCCGAAAAGCACTACTGGCAGGTGACCGACGACGACTATGAGCGAGCCGCCAACGGTGGAGACGCGCTGCAAATTCGCCGTGCA